>JAQVCX010000127.1 GCA_028689545.1 Parabacteroides sp. | reverse complement strand
CTTCATACTTGCATAACTTTATGTAGCTACAAAGATAAATACTATATTTGACATAAAAAAGAGTTTTAATAGATACTATTTCAGAGAGTTGCAAATTTCTTCAAAGAAAGGAAGTGTCAAACTCCCGTATAGGATGTCTTGAGGATTTAACGCGTATCTCTATGGATTTGGTACAAGCAACTCTCAAAGCAGAGGAAAAACCCTTTTTCTAACAATCATCCACAAAAGGACAGCTTTCCCTTATCTATTTTCATTTTTTTAATTAAAATGTAACAGATCGTTTTCCAGTATTTTATAATTTTGCGATTGTTTTTAATTTGGCTGAAAGTTGCTCAATCCTTTGCAGAGACCTTTTAAGCTAGCCACAAATATAGAATATGGAAAATATAGAGACAGGACTTTTGTTAATGGTAGTTGGAATGACCACCGTATTTGCTATCCTTTTGATCGTTATCAATCTGGGAAAAGGACTTATCGCCTTGGTGAATAAGTACGCACCGGAAGAGATCATAGCGAAGAAACCAGTAGCGACAGCCGTTCGGGTACAAACGGCCACTCCAACGCAAGCCACCGCAATCGGCAACCTTTCCGGACAGGAGGCAGCCGCCATCGTATCGGCAATCAGCGCCGTGACCCGTGGACAAAGGAAAGTTATCAAAATTGAGAAAGTATAAATAATACAATTAGAATATCATGAAAAGAGAAATCAAATTCAGTTTGGTCTTCAGAGACATGTGGCAATCTGCCGGAAAGTATGTCCCGACCGTAGACCAACTAACCAGAGTCGCTCCGGCAATTATCGAGATGGGCTGTTTCGCCCGGGTGGAAACGAATGGCGGAGGATTTGAACAAGTCAACTTATTATTCGGCGAGAATCCTAATAAAGCGGTCCGTGAATGGACGAAACCTTTCCATGCGGCGGGCATCCAGACGCATATGTTGGACCGTGCGTTGAACGGCCTTCGCATGAGCCCGGTACCCGACGATGTTCGCCAGCTATTTTATAAGGTAAAGAAAGCGCAGGGAACGGATATCGCCCGCACGTTCTGCGGTTTGAACGACGTACGGAATATCGCCCCATCTATCAAGTACGCAAAAGAGGCCGGTATGATCTCACAATGTTCCTTGTGTATCACGCATTCTCCGGTACATACGGTCGAGTATTATACCAAGATGGCATTCGAGTTGATCGAGCTCGGAGCGGATGAGATTTGTATCAAGGATATGGCCGGTATCGGACGTCCGTACACATTAGGCCGTATCGTAGCCAATATCAAGGAAAAATACCCGGAGATCCCTATCCAATATCATAGCCATGCCGGTCCCGGCTTCAACGTAGCTTCCATCATGGAGGTTTGTAATGCGGGTTGCGACTATATCGACGTAGGCATGGAGCCGCTTTCTTGGGGTACAGGACACGCGGACTTGCTCACCGTACAAGCCATGTTGAAAGATGCCGGTTATAAGGTGCCCGAGATCAATATGGAGGCTTATATGAAGGTACGCGCCTTGATTCAAGAGTTCATGGATGATTTCTTGGGATTGTATATCAGCCCGAAGAACCGCTTGATGAACTCCTTGCTGATCGGACCGGGACTTCCGGGCGGTATGATGGGTAGCTTGATGGCGGACCTAGAGAAGAACCTGGAGACTATCAACAAGAGCAATATGAAGAACAACAAACCGCTGATGTCGCAAGATCAGTTGTTGATCAAGTTGTTCGATGAGGTTGCTTATGTATGGCCACGTGTCGGTTATCCTCCATTGGTAACTCCATTCAGCCAATACGTGAAAAACCTAGCCTTGATGAACGTCATGCAGATGGAGAAGGGAAAAGCACGTTGGAGCATGATCGCCGATGATATCTGGGATATGATCCTTGGAAAAGCCGGACGGCTTCCAGGCACGTTGGCTCCCGAGATTATCGAGAAGGCGCAAGCCGAGGGACGTAAGTTCTTCGAAGGTAATCCTCAAGACAATTACCCGGACGCATTGGATAAGTATCGCAAGTTGATGAACGAGAAGCAATGGGAAGTTGGCAAGGATGAGGAAGAACTCTTCGAATACGCTATGCACCCCGCCCAATACGAGGCGTATCGCTCGGGAAAAGCGAAAGTTGAGTTCAAGGTAGACGTAGCGAAACGTAAGGCTGAGAAAGCGGACGCAGGTAAACCGGCGGCACCCGCCACTCCGGCAGCACCGGCTCCGGCCCCTGCCGCTACATTAGCGATGCCGACGACTCCGCAAGTCATGACCGTAGATGTAAACGGACAAGCTTACCGTGTGACCGTCGCTTTTGGTGATACCAACAGCGCGACTCCGGAAACTAAACCGGCAGCGGCTCCCGCCCCGGCAGCCCCGGCAGCAGCAAACGCTCCCGTAGGCGCTGGAAAAGAGTTGCTTTCTCCGCTGGAAGGCAAATTCTTCCTAGTAAAGAACACTTCCGACACCCCGGTGAAGGTGGGCGACGTAGTGAAAGAGGGTGATGTACTCTGCTACGTGGAGGCCATGAAAACGTATAATGCCGTACGTGCTGAGTTCGGGGGAACGGTCACGGCGATCTGCCTGTCTTCTGGTGATGCCGTATCTGAGGATGATGTATTAATGACGATTCAATAATGAACGAGATATTTCAAAACTTATATGAGATGACTGCGTTCAGCAATATCATTGCTGAACCGCAGTTCTTGATCATGTATGCCATAGCGTTCGTATTGCTCTACCTCGGTATCAAGAAACAATACGAACCGCTATTGCTCGTGCCTATCGCGTTCGGCGTATTGCTCGCCAATTTCCCCGGAGGCGATATGGGAGTGATCCAAGCGGATGAGAACGGGTTGATTAATGTACACGGCGTGATGAGAAACATCTGGGAAATGCCGCTGCATGATATCGCTCACGAACTTGGCTTGATGAACTTCATCTATTATATGTTGATCAAGACCGGCTTTTTGCCGCCGATTATCTTCATGGGTGTCGGTGCCTTGACCGACTTCGGCCCGATGCTCCGCAACCTTCGCCTATCTATTTTCGGCGCCGCGGCCCAATTGGGTATATTCACGGTGCTTTTGGTCGCTATCCTGATGGGATTCACGCCGAAAGAGGCAGGATCACTTGGAATCATCGGTGGTGCGGATGGTCCTACGGCTATTTTTACGACGATCAAATTAGCCCCTCATTTACTGGGCCCGATCGCCATCGCGGCTTATTCCTACATGGCTTTAGTACCGGTTATCATACCCTTGGTAGTTAAGTTACTGTGCTCCAAGAAAGAATTGCAGATTAACATGAAGGAACAAGAGAAGAAATATCCTTCTAACACGGAGATCAAGAATCTACGTGTATTGAAGATCGTCTTCCCGATCGTGGTGACTACGGTAGTCGCTTTATTTGTTCCGAGTTCCGTGCCCTTGATAGGAATGTTGATGTTCGGTAACCTGGTAAAAGAGATCGGGACCAATACGTTCCGCTTGTTCGATGCCGCATCGAACAGCATCATGAACGCGGCTACGATCTTCCTCGGATTATCCGTCGGGGCTACCATGACCACGGAAGCCTTCTTGAACCTGACAACGATCGGTATCGTAATCGGCGGTTTCTTGGCATTCGCCCTATCCATCGCCGGAGGTATCTTCTTCGTTAAGTTTTTCAATTTGTTCACGAAGAAGAAAATCAATCCGCTTATCGGAGCCACGGGTTTAAGTGCCGTACCAATGGCCTCTCGTGTGGCGAATGAGATCGCGTTGCAATATGATCCGAAGAACCATGTCTTGCAATATTGCATGGCAAGTAATATCTCGGGGGTGATCGGCTCGGCGGTAGCTGCCGGCGTATTAATTTCCTTCTTGGGATAACTGATATTAAATTAGGAGTAGACGGCAGGAGACGGGGACATGCCCCGTCTCTACAACCGGAATCGAGAAAAACAAGCCAACCTTAACATCTATTAGTGTCCAAAACGACTTTTTAGATAAATAATTTCCCCGAAATGCTGTAATCCAAAAATATTTAGCTTAATTTGTGACTTGATATAGGGATGTATTTATCCTTTTCTTAAAAGCGATTGTATATGAAGGACACTCTTGAGACTAATTTGCCGGAAGAAGCCGGGAAATTGGAAGAAACTAAAAAGCCGGTTGAGACACCGGAAATCGATGCTACCGCAAACGTTGAAGCCAACGATACAGTGGAAGCTGACGCTGCTATTGCCGCAGGTAAATTAACCAAAGAAGAAATTCTCGCTAAGTTAACCGAACTTGTTGAGACTTCCGTAGAGACTTCCCGTGGAGAAGTAGAGGCCTTGAAACAGGCTTACTACAAGATCCGCCGTAACGAGGTGGAAGAGCTCAAGAAGGAATTCATCGCTGATGGTGGCGAAGAAAAGGATTTTACAGCCCCCGCTGACGAAACCGAGAACAAGATCAAGGATTTGCTCACTTCTTATAAAGAGAAAAGAGCCGCTATCCTCGCCGAGGAAGAGCGTGTAAAGGCCGCTAACTACGCTTTGAAATTGCAATTGATCGACCAGTTGAAAGAGCTTTGCGAAAGCCAAGATGATTTCAATAAGTTATACAATTCTTTCAAGGAGATCCAACAAAGATGGAAAGAGGTGAAAGCGGTTCCCCAAGAGCACATGAACGAGCTTTGGAAGAACTATCAGATCTACACCGAGAAATTCTATGATATTATCAAGATAAATAATCAGTTCCGCGATTACGACTTCAAGAAGAATCTGGAAATGAAGACCTCTCTGTGCGAAACCGTAGAGAAACTAGGGAATGAGCCGGATGTGATCTCCGCTTTCCACCAGCTTCAGAAGTTGCACCAGCAATGGCGTGAGATCGGACCGGTAGCGAAAGAGTTACGTGAGGATTTATGGGCTCGTTTCAAGGCTGCCTCAACCGTGATCAACAAGCGTCACCAAGAGCACTTCGAGAAACTGAAAGCGAAAGAGCAGGAGAATCTGGACGCGAAGACCGTGATTTGCGAACAAATCGAGGCGATTGATTTCAGCACCTTGAAATCGTTTAAGGACTGGGAAGAAAAGAATAAGGAGGTAATCGGCTTGCAAGAGAAATGGAAGACGATTGGTTTCGCTCCGAAAAAACATAACGTAAAGATATTCGAACGTTTTCGTGCCGCTTGCGATGTCTACTTCGAGAAGAAGAGCGAGTTCTACAAGGCGATCAAGAGCGATATGGAGAAAAACCTCGACGCTAAACGTGTGTTATGCGAGAAAGCCGAAGCATTGAAAGATAGTACGGACTGGAAAGATACGACAGATAAGATGATCGCTTTGCAGAAAGAATGGAAGACGATCGGACCGGTAGCCCGTAAGCATTCCGACGTTATCTGGAAACGTTTTATCTCGGCTTGTGATTCTTTCTTCGAGCAAAAGAATAAGAACGTTGTTTCCCAAAAGAGCATAGAGCAGACCAACTTGGCCGCTAAGAGAGAGTTGATCGCCAAGATCAAGGGCATGGACGAGAGCCTTGGGCATGATGAGGCAATCACGACCTTGAAGTCTTATATGGCGGAATGGAATACGATCGGTTTCGTACCGTTCAAGGAGAAAGATAAGATCTACAAGGAATATCACGAGGCGGTTGATCTACAATTCGATCGCTTGAAGGTAGACCAGAACGATCGCAAAATGCAGTCGTTCCGCAACAACCTAAACGAGATGACTAGCGGCGAAAGAGGTAAAGGTCGTTTGTTCAGCGAGCGTGATAAGTTGATGCGTATGTACGAGCGCATGAAGAACGAGCTTCAGACTTACGAGAACAACATCGGCTTCCTAAGCATTTCCTCGAAAGGCGGCGGCGGCTTACTGAAAGAGATGGAACGTAAGATCGAAAAGCTGAAAGAGGATATGGCATTAGCGATCAAGAAGATCGATGCCATCGACGAGAATCTGGAATAACAATCTCATAAACCCGAGCGAAGCCGTCCCTTAAAAAGACGGCTTTGTTGTTTTTACGCTTTTATGTCACGGATACATTATTTTAATCCCGGCCACGAGACGGCCGTACTTTTAGGGACACAAAACTACACAGCACCGACAAACGTCCGTAAGATGCAAAAAGACTTGGCGTTGCTGCCGGTTTGGTATGCGGAAAAGGATGATTTTATCTATCTGGAAGATAGCAAGGCTGCCCCTCCGTTTCTCACCCATTTACCCAAAGACCTACACCCGGCTCCTACACCTGTAACAAAGGCGATGCTAACGAAAAACGCTCCCCTCCTCTCTCCTATGGACGCGGCCCCGTGGGGACTTTCCCCGCATAGTCTTCACTTATTCGAGCTATTGAGGGACAAGGTGAAAGTCCGGCTATCCGTCCCCGCTTGGAAAGAGGATTATTTTCGTCTTACCGGTAGGCAAACGGCGGTGGAATGTCTGGAAAAGATACAAGCCCTCCTACCCGACCTCTCCATTCCGGTAGCACCTCGTTTCTGCACGAAAATCCGGGAGGTAGAAAGATACATGCACTTAGGCAACGCTCCCTTCGTATTAAAAACGCCCTATTCCTCTTCCGGACGGGGATTGCTATGGGTAGAGAAACGACAACTGGATACAAAGACGATAAACTGGATAGAGGGCGCATTCAACAAACAAGGAATGATCAGCATCGAAAGCGGATTAGACAAAGTACAGGATTTCGCCATGGAATTTTATTCCGACGGGCAAGACAATGTCCGCTACGAAGGATTATCCGTTTTCAATACCGAAGAGCGAGGCTCCTATACAGGCAACATCTTGGAGGAACAATCCGCTATGCTCTTACGCATCACCCGATTCACGGACGGAGAGACCTATTCCCGCGTCCAAGAAGCGATACGCACTGTATTACAAGAAGTATATGGATCTACTTACGCCGGCTGTATAGGTGTGGATATGTTGGTCTATAGACAAAAGGACGGATCTTTCGCTATTCATCCCTGCATTGAGATCAATATGCGATATACGATGGGAATGGTCGCTTTACGTCTATTCCAGCAATATGTAGCGCCCGGAGCCGTTGGCGATTACCGGGTTTCTTACGAGAAGGAAGTCGGGGAAGCCCTCGACAAACACCGCTTCATGTCTGAGACTTATCCACTTCGCCTTGCGAATGGAAGGGTTCAAAAAGGCTACCTCTCATTATGCCCCGTTACAAAAGACACACATTATCGAGCCTATTTATTGCTCATGTAACAGATTATTCATTACATTTGTAAATCTCTTTAGATCTTAGTAATACCATTAATAAATTTGTCATTATGAAAAGATTATCATTCTTGGCCGTATTCATGCTGATCAGTGTGATCACGTTCGCCCAACAAGCCCTTTGGGGTAGTCAAAACATCATCTCCCCGGAGATTCATCCGGATAATACCGTTACCTTCCGGTTCATGGCGCCCAAAGCGATCAAGGTGCAGGTAACAGGAGATTTCCTTCCCACACAAAAAATGGAGACTCAGTTCGGTTTAGTGGATGTACCCGGCACCATTGATTTAAAGGAAGGGAAAGAAGGCATTTGGGAATATACCACGCCGGAACCTCTTCCCTCCGAATTATATAGCTACTCCTTTATTGTCGACGGATTAAAGACTACAGATCCGAACAATGTCTATCTGAACCGTGACGTGGCATCCGTTACGAATATCTTTATTATCAAAGGTGAACAGGGCGATTTATACAGCGTGAATGATGTTCCTCACGGAACGGTCGCTCGCCGTTGGTATGAGAGTCCTACTTTGGGAAAGACCCGCCGTATTACCATTTATACGCCGGCGGGCTATGAGACAAGCGGTAAGAAATATCCGGTATTCTACCTATTACATGGCATGGGGGGCGACGAGGAAGCTTGGATCGCCTTAGGACGTACGGCCCAGATCATGGACAACCTAATCGCCCAAGGTAAGGCTAAACCGATGATCGTGGTTATGACAAACGGAAACGCGGATCAAGAGGCCGCTCCGGGAGAATCCAGCCTAGGTTTAGTTAAGCCGAATATGCAACTGCCGAAAACCATGGAGGGTAGCATGGAAAGCAGCTTCCCGGATGTCATTAAGTTTATCGAGAGCAATTACCGTGTAGATAAGAAGAAATCCTGCCGTGCGATAGCCGGACTTTCCATGGGTGGTTTCCACTCTTTGCATATATCTAAGCAATATCCGGACAGGTTCGATTACGTGGGATTATTCTCTGCCGCTATCCTTCCCCGCGAAAACTCTGAATCTCCCATCTACCAGAATATGGATGAGAAGCTGAAAGTACAATTTGGCAAGCACCCGAAATTATACTGGATCGCTATCGGTAAGACCGACTTCTTATACAAGAACAACGTAGACTATCGCAAGAAACTAGACGATAACGGCTACAAATACGAATACTACGAGAGCGACGGCGGCCATATCTGGAAGAACTGGCGCATCTATCTCACGAAATTCGCCCCAATGTTATTCAAATAACAAAATACCCAGTTGTAGAGACGCAGCGTGCCGCGTCTCTACAACCTAGCTACAGTCATGTAATTACAACGTATTCTTAAGGGATGAAAGGTAAAATAATCCATATACTCAAATCCTCACATGGGCGATCCCCAACAATTTACGGAACCCGACTGCGGCAAAGCAGAGTGGAATGCCTATGATACAAACCAGCGCCAAGCGCACTAACGGAGGAACCGGAAGC
>JAQVCX010000019.1 GCA_028689545.1 Parabacteroides sp. | reverse complement strand
TTGTTCCCTCGGAGCCTCGTAGAATTTTACCCACCCCTACCCCTCTAGCGTTCTCGAGGTGCTACCGACCGAAATTAGTCGAGCAACTCTACCCTTAAAATAAAGGTCGCTATATGAGGCGTATACGAGCTCACAAAGGCATACGCTTAACACCGTAAACTAGAAACCAAACCTCTTATGAGCCTTGTTATGACATCTATCACACAAAGCCTCGAGGTTATCATAGTCATACCTTAGATCCCAACCGAGATCGGTTTGTATCGGTGTCTTGTGATGTACTTGAGTCGCTATCTTATTGCACTCCTCACACGTGTACTTATGGTCTTGCATATATCTAGCAGACAAGGCACGCCATGCCGGGGAATTATAGAAACGAGAATACTTAGGATCTCGCTCCTTGTTATAGCGTTTGTTATAACGTTTCTTTGTGGTCTCGGCTCTCTCCTCCCTCAGCTTATCCATATCCTCTTGACACTTAGGACAGTAGACCGCCGGGTAAACTACCGGAGTTTTACATCTTGCACACATCTTTAATATCACTTTACCGCCTCCAATTCTCTACACAAAAAGGAGCTACCGAAGTAGCTCCCCTAAGATAAGGAGGTAATCAATAACGATATGTCCTATCGCCTAGATCCCACGCTATTAAGTTACCACATAATTACACGTCTCGCTTGCCGTGAATTACGCTTATAATTCCTCAGATTGCCGATCTATATCTACGGCCTGCTCTGATCCGGCTATTCCTTTCCTAGGAGAGCCTCCATATTTAGCCGGGAGAGTTACCTCGTCCAATGCTAAACCGTGTAGCTTAGTGATCCGAGAGTAAGAGTAATTCATTTCCTCGGCTACTTGATCCCATGATAGATTATCTACATATTTAAGAGTCAGTAGCATAACATACCGGGGATCCTCGACATCGTCGATCACTCGCTCGATTTCCTCCTTTTTTAACTTAGCTTTTCTTAGTCGCTTATGTAAATCGTCCTCTAGCTCCTCCTTATCCGCTATCACGTCTAAGGTAGTGACCGGAGTACCGCCTCGAGGCATATCCGAAAGTTTGGGAGAACGGACGCTATAAAGGCGGTCGTTTTTCCGATCGATTTTCGCTTGAATATTTTTTATATTTTCTAACGCCCAATAATAGCCGTTTAAATAATTTATTTTTTTATCTCGGCTTTTTCTTGATCCCAATCGAAATCTCCTCCCAAAAATAATTTTTTTTTTCGATCTAAAAAATTTTCTGTCACAAAAACTAAATTTTTCCTAATTCCTTATATATAATTATCTACTATCTCATATTTACTTATTATCTCTACTTCTATTTATTTTTTCTTAAGAATAGAGAAAAAAATAGGAGATAATGAGACAACCTTTAAAAAACCCTTATTTTAAGCGGTTTCCGGTGTCACAAAAACTGTCACAAGTTGTCACGAAAAATCACTTTTAAAAACTTGTTTTTGTGACGCCTCATATATGAAAAAATTTTTTCTTGAAAATTACACTTTTTGTTTTTGTGACACCTTAGAAAATGTGACAGTTTTTGTGACATTTCTAAAGATCGATATTAGATATAAAATATCTTTTTCGCGTTCCGTCTGAGCGTCTCCTCTGAGGACGCTCGTCGTCAAACCCAAACTTTCCGGCTATCTCTTTATAAAAACCTTTCTTCCCGGTTATCGATTTTACACCGGAGCACTTACACCAATCGCAAAACTCACTGTATAGCTCGTCGGTGCATTTGCTGAGGAAGTAGTCTCCGTCTAGCTCCTTATCAGCGACATAGGATAAAACGGTCGAGTTATCCGTCATGTAATCCTCCATTACTCGCTTAACCGACGCCGGCTCCGTAAAGCCTTTTTGTTTTATGAGGCGGGCGAGTCCCTCGATCGCTATATTTAGCAGATATGAGAGAGCGTTGTCCGTCACGATCTTGTCCTTAATTAAAGGATCGTAATCGTCGTCGGTAACATGAAACTTAGCCGTAAACGGAATAAAAATCCAACGTCTATACATACCCTCGGTCTTATCGTAGGATCTCGGGATCGAATTACATGAGAAAATAGGCGTCGCGTAACTTGCCATATCGAAAGGACGCTCGCCCTTACGTTGGACTTGGAGACTCTCTCCGGAAAAGAGCTTTTTAAGTGTACCGGTGTCCTTAAGCGGTATGTCGTTGACATCGTCTCCGATATTGGCGAGCTTGTTCTCAACTTCTGCCGTGTTAAAGGTTGCCGTCAGCTTATCGAGCTCGATCGAGGAGATATTTCGATAACCTAAAAATTTCTTAATCAATTCGAGGATCGTACTCTTGCCGTTGGATCCGGATCCGTAAAACATAAACCCTTTTTGATAATCCAACTTTTTAAGTAAGCAATACCCGACCATTTCCCCGAAAAGATCGATAACCTCTTGATCGTTGCAAAATACCCGGCTTAACATCTTATCGAGATCGGCGTTATATACTGAGGGATCGTAAGTAACCGGAACCCTAGCGAACTCGATCGCCTCCGGAGTGAATGGGAGGAGATTACCGGTCTTGATATTAAGTCTCGTATTTCTCAGATTGACGATGTAAGGATCGATCTTAATATCCTCTCTCGAGGTGTGAGTCTTGATCCGGATATAAGCTAAGACCTCGGCTCGTTGTTGTTGCTTAATGTCTTTCCACATTTCGATCATTTTGTTTTCTATGATCCTCTCGTCTTGCTGATAATAGCCGTCCTCATAGATGTAGATCTGAGTCCCAACCGTGATAATATTGTACTCCTCGATTAAGGCGTCTCCAAACTCACTATGAGAGAATTTACCAACCTTAGCCTCGGCGATCTGCTTATCCATTTCCTCGTCCGACTTAAAAGCGTCGTCCCGGCAAATAAGAGCGATCTCGCTATCCGGGAGAGGATCATCGAATACACAATGATTTATAACCTCGATTGTGTCGATTACCTCTTGCTTTTTAAAGCCTTTCGATTGTAGATAGACTATGTAGTTAAATAACTCTTGATTTCGACCGTCGCCATCTTTCATACCCTTAAAATTGAACTTGTCCGCCGGTGTGCTGACCGGATAGAGAAATCTTGGAACCTCCTCGATCTCTTTCCCCGGACACTTGCGGATCCACTCTCGATCGACGCCGTTGTCTCTGATCTTAACGTAAGCGTTCTTTGAGTGACTCTTACAATCTGAGAAGATCCCGCAAGCGAGACGAGTCTTTTTAAAACATTTCCAAGGCTCGGCACTCTTAAACCAAAAGTGATAACCTCGATTAGTTTTCAGTACCCGACATTTAAGGTCGAGCTCCTCCACGATCTTAAGCATGATCTCGGCGTCTTGCTTAGTGTCGAAATCCAAGACGATAATAGGCTTTGGAACTATGAGACCGATATTATCGAAATCCTTTACCTCGTCCCAAGTCTTAGCTCCTACACCGTCTTTAAAATCGTGAGTCGCTCTCTTTTGATCGTCTAATATGATATATTGCATTACTCTTGATCCTCCTCGTTGCTTGCGTCCCCGGATAGATCCGGAAAGCGTGATCTCGTCCATTCCCAAAACCAAAGACCGGATAAGACGAGCGGTAGGCTAAACCATAATAACCCGGCTAATATCGAGATAACTCCAACCGTAAGAACATATCCCACGGAAAAACCGGCGTTATAACTGTCCTCGTAGTATTCCGGGATCTCCTCCCGCTCTTGATCCTCAATGTGACCGATCCAAAGAAAAAAGATCACGGTTAAGATAAAACCTACGATAGCACCGATCCCATAGACTATTAAAAGTGTTTCGGAGTTTCCAATGATAAAATTATAAATCGTGTTTAACATCGTTACGCCTCCTCACTAAGATCTCGATCCTAGCCGTTGCCTCTATCAGATTGGAGCAAGGGCGAGGAGTAAATTTATAATCGATCGCCGGCTCGATACTTTCGCCGATTATTCTAGCGAGATTTCGTTTTACGGCGTCCTCCGGATCTCCCGGACATATAACCGTATGAGCATTAATCGGAATAACCTCGGCTTGAGATTTTGTGATCGTTTGCGGTTTATTGGTTAACATCGCTAATCTCATTTTGAGAGCTACGTTCTCAACTTCGAGCTCCTCGGCTTTCTTTTTCCATTTAAAAAATAACATCTTTCTACCTCCATACTTTACCGGTTTCTTTGTCCTCGAGTACGATATGTCCCTCGATACGAAAACCGGCTAGATCGCAGATATAAAAGATCGTATGTAAGAGCTTATAAAATCGCTCGCTCTCTTTGTCGGCTTTCTTTATTGCGTTGTAGGCGGTCGGATCATTATAACCCTCGCCGTTGTGTCTTTCATCCAATACATAACCCTCCTAAGTTAGATAATATCCTTTATCGTGGATCATGCGGATCTCTGATCTAAATAGGTGGAGTACCTTTTTCTCCTCTTTGCAACCGTAACAATCGGTATCGGCTACAACCTCCCATAGATCAAACTTGAGATCCGGATCCGTTAGCTTTTTTACTGAGTGTATCTTTGTGATCCAAGTCTCGACTAGGTTCAATCTCCCCGACCTCCCCAACGATAAGAGTCGTCCATATATTTAGACGATGTCCCAACCGCTAAGATCCCGAGGATAAAAGTAAACCCTATACCGAGGAGAGCCACTACAAAGAGAATAAACATTTTTAACATTGATCCGACCTCCTTAAGATCCGTTTTGATCTTTTTCGTTTTCTTTGAGATCCGCTTAATACGTCTCTCGGTTTTCTTAAGATCTGTTTGATCGACTTCGATCTCGACCTCTATTTTATCGGGTTCTTTCATTTCTAAACCTCCATATACTGAACTTGGAACTCGATCGGGATATTCTCGTCGAGTCTGTATCTTATAAAATCTATAACATTTGTCCGTCTATTTAATACGTCCCACCTATAATCGTCTACGCTAAATAGCTGATCCCATATCTTACCGACTAAGTTATAATCGTTGTCGGTCGTGATCGCCTCGTATCTGATCCCGGACTTGGTAGTCATTACTCCGGATTGTCGGCTTAGAGCGACCGCCGGATCGTCGCTCCCCTCGAGTGACTTAGCTATGTTATATAAACTAGCTACGGTCTGAAAGGCGTTATATCCAACTACGGCGATCCGTAACGGCTCCGGGATCTCTAGCTTACGCCGGATCAAACTCCCTCCACTCGGCTAGCGTACATATCGGCGGTGTGAGTATATAAAACCGCTGAGTCGTGCTCGCAAGCTCTGCCGTAATAATTCCAAAGTTTAGTATCACGCTCAAACGCTCCCATATGCCAACGAATACACGCGATCTCTTGACCGGTTAATTGGATCCAAGGCATAAGATAGATCAAACTCTTTTCGGCGTGTCCCGGGATAATACAATCGCTATCGTCCCATACCCACGACTCGGACTCGAGATCAAAGTGGTAAGTATCAATCTTACAAAGATCGTGAAACATACCGACGATAAAAGGACTATCGGGTTTTTCCCAAGTAATAAAATCGGCGTCCGTAAATCTGACAAGAGCCTCGTATACTCCTTTAGAGTGCTGATATAAAGCTCCCTCGGTTGCTCCGTGGTGGCAAGTGCTAGCCGGTGCTCTAAAAAATCCATGCTCCTTAAGGAAAGAGATAAAAGCCTTGTTACATTTGACAGACTCCGGAGCGATCTCTAAAAATTCTTTATAGTTTTCTTCTTCAATATTTCTTAATTCTTTATTCATTGCTACCTCCTAAATAATAATCTAAGACATTTCGGAGTCCTAGTCCTCCCTCCTCAAGATCTTTCATACAATACTCGTAGATCTTAGGATCTGTCTTTTTCATGCGATCGAAACGATTAGGCGATCCGTCCAAGTGGCAACCGTACATACAAAACATACAACCGGTACGCTCGCACCCGGTAGTCTTAAGATCTCCGGAGTCGATGTCCTCTATAATATGTCCGTAAGGTTTGGCAAGTTTTAAATTATGCTCCGTGACGTATTGCAAAACGTCTTGCTCCGTCCAAAAGCTCATAGGCTTAGAGATCGGTCTAGTTGCCTCGAAAGCATTACAACCGCTTTGTAGCCATTGGCTCTCGCGTAGCTTGGACTCAAACGCCATAGTCGCGATGATCGGTTTCTTGCCGGTATCGTGTTCATACTTTTTAGCCGGTGCCTTTTTCATGACGTTACAACACTTGTCAGAAATAAGAAAAGGAGCGTCAACGAGATATTTCCATTTCTCGGAAATCTTACCTCGTCCATATTTATTACCATTCCAACGAGTGTCTTTTGTTTTCTCGCTCGTGGCGTTTCGATATTGCATGATATATTGACTTTGTTCTTTTGATACTACCGGATAACCGTATTTTAAAATTACTTGTTTAAAATTTAGCTCCGGTCTAACTACGGTTACGTTATCAAATGATTTTGCGAACTTTCTAACCTCCGGATATTCTAATCCGGTATCTATAAATACCGCCTCTATGTCGGAGTAAAGATTTCTTGCTATATCCAATAACACGGTCGAGTCCTTTCCTCCGGAAAAACTAATATAAACGTCTCCTCCGTAATTCTCGTACCATTGTCGGATCCTATACTCTGTCATTCTTACTTTAGCTCCAAGCGGTAAGCTCGCCATTTGATAAAGGTCGCCTTTACTGTGTTTCACTAATAACACCGTAACTCGACTAATCGAAATTACGGACAACTCTACTCGGCTACCCATGCAACCTAGCGGAGGACAATCACAAGTTAATTATCCGGCTTGTAATAGCTATCCTCTTTATCCCTCGGGCGTCGGTTACGCAACTATTAAGAGTTTTGTTCTCGTCGTTTTACACCTTGACGGTCAACCTCGTTTACGAGGTCTCGTTATTATCCTTTCTTATAATTACCGGATCGGTCGTAATGCCCGGCGACTACCTCTTGCACGTCCTCGATAAACTCCTCGATCGTGTAAGGGAAAAAGTGTAAACCGTTATTACGCTCGATCCTCTTTTTGTGGATCCTCTGATCCGGTTTCATTTTGTTAAGTCCAACCTTAAGCTCGAACGCTACAAACCTCCCGCCTATACAACAAATCAGATCGGGACAACCCTTACCGGATCGTCCGTCTCCGTATTTGTTAATGTAGTAAATATCATTCTTTTTGAGGAACTCTATACACTTGGTTTGTAGATCTGACTCCCGGGACATTAGTCCAAATCGTCGAGCTCGTCGTCGACGCTTTCCTCTTTAGCTGAGGAGCTACTAGCTTTAGCAGATCCGAAACCGTTAGCGGGTTTATAGTTCTTAGCGTTCTCATTAACGTAAGGCTTGCCGGTATTAGGGTTCTTGGTCTTGCTCTCGGTGTGAACAATGTCACATTGAATATAGCAACCGATCATATCGTCGGTATCTACCTCGATATTATCGTTGAGGTTAAGATTACCTACGGCGTTACGGTAAACGGTGCTTAAGATGTTACTAGCGATCTCGTTCACGTTACCCTCGGCGTCTAAGAGACTAAAGTTTTCTCTATGTTTCTGACCGTCCTTAGTTTGCATTACGATAACGAGCTTACCGAAATCCTCGTAATCGTGATCGTCGATCTCCGTGATCTTAAAAATGTAAGTGCCCTCCGGCATTAACTGAAATGATGATTTAGTAGTTTTAAATTTTGCCATGATAAAATCCTCCTAATATTGGTTTATTTGTGATAGCTACCGACCTATTTCGGTCGATAGCTGAGTAAAAAATTTTACGCCTCGATAGGTGCGTTTTTAAGTGTGAGCGTTTCGCTCGATTTTGAATACTTCTTAAAGATCTCCGGCTCGTCACTCTTGAGAGATTTACTATCGAGAGCGGTACGGCTCGCTTTAGTAAGAGTCCAACGATACACGGATCCGGTAAGCTCGACGTTTTTATCGCCGTCTCTAAACTGACCTTTCATGTATTCCTTAATTTGATCCTTGATCTCTTTAAGCTGATCCTCGGTATCTTTCAACTTATCGATCTTAGCTTGGAGCTGATCGGCTTTCTTAAGGAGCTTAGCGATCTCTTTGTCGTTAGGTGCTACCGTGTTCTTACGGAGAGCCTTAAGGATCTCGGCGTCTTTCTTCTCGTCAAACTCCGGAGAGATACCTCCCTCGATGTAAGTTTTCCACCACTCAATCGCCGGATCCACGTACTCCTCTTTAAAGTTCGGATATTCCTCGGATAGTTTGAATTGGATAACGACCGTATTATCGACCGTAGGGACGAAAGCGTCCGGGTTAGTGTAGTCGGCGTCCTTAAGGAAAGAGCAAGTCATAACGACATCATCGAACCCTAAGAGGTAAGCATATAAGCACGCTTGGAGCTTATAATAGATCGGAGCCATTGGTTTACCGTCCTTGCCGATCCAATCCTCGGATCTCTTGGTTGTCTTAACTTCGACGACGAAATCGTCTCCGAGGAAATCCCACATACCGCCGAGGATCTCACGATCTCCGAAGAAATCTCCCCAAGTCTTTTTAAAGTAATCCTCGCCGTAGGCATCGGTCGGACTCTTAATATCCATAAAGTATCGTTTTCTCAGATAGTCGCAGATCTTAGGCTCGATCGTTTTACCGGCTACGGTGTAGATCGTGTCCTCGAAAGGCTCCTCATAAAGTCTAGTGATTGCACACCAAACCTCGAAAGGTGTACTCCATGCGTTAAGACCGAGGACACTAGCGAAACGAGTCGCGGTCATTTTCTTAGGTTTCTTTGGTGGATCGATCTCGATCTGATTTCCGTTAAATTTATAATCCATAATGTCCTCCTTTTGTGATCGGCTCTCCGGTAAGCTCCAAGGCTACCGATCCGTTGGTAAGTTTTCCTTTAAATCCGGCGTCATTTAACATCGCGACGGTCAGATCTTGAAACATACGATCCGGAGCGGTTTTAAGTAACT
Organism: Parabacteroides sp.; assembly: GCA_028689545.1. Taxonomy (GTDB): domain Bacteria; phylum Bacteroidota; class Bacteroidia; order Bacteroidales; family Tannerellaceae; genus Parabacteroides. The sequence continues at coordinate 31,937 of JAQVCX010000019.1, read as the reverse complement.
CCTCATAATAAAGATCGTCTTGTAATAAATATCCCTCGAGCTCCCAAACTTTCTCGGTTAGCTTTCTGATACAAATATCACACCCGAGCTTTTCGTCGTAGTTCTTAGGATCCACGCAAGCGGACGACTCAGTCAGTACAAAGCCGTTAGGGAGTTGCATACTTACGACCGTACATTTACCAAACTGAGTCGAGTAAGTAAATTCAGAGGAATGGATCAACTCCTCTATATGTTCTTTTGTTAATGTGTTCTCTTTGGACATATCGTTTAGCCTCCTTAGCTAATTGTTACGTTTTTAGGTTTACCGTTTTTCTTAGGTGCTCTTTTATTTTTAAGAGCTTGAGCCTCAGCCTTACGACGGATCTCCTCTAAGTTTGCTTTCATGACTTCCTCGTCCCCGGAGCTGATATAAAGAATATTGCTAGGGACTACGTCGATCCAAGCCTTAGTTGAGTCGTCTAAGATCGTGAGCGTCTCCTCAGATGTAAGATCGATCTTAAGAGGTTTCTCGGTTCTTACGACGAGGTTTTTCTCGGTTCCTCCTTTAAATGCAAATATATTTACAACCATGATTAAGCCTCCTCTTTATTCATTGGAACCCACTTTTTAAAGATCTCGTTATAGTTTCCGGTATTTCCGTAAGCTCGTTTTGAGATTGCCATAGCGAGACCGGTTTCTTTGGAGAAAACTTCTCCCGGCTGACACTTGACGACCGTCTTAGATCCGTCTTTCCAAATCACGATTGTAGCCGGATTATTAAAAATCACGTTTTCAATCTCAAATTTATTAGGATCCTCAAATCTAAATTCGGGTATCTGATGTACTCTTAAGCGTCGTCTCATTGCATTTTCAAACTCGTTTATAATGATTGGGACATATTCTTTATCCGCTTGTATCGCTTGAATTACTATCGGTTCATCTTTCATGCGTTTAACAAAATCGATCGTAAGAGGAAACATAGCACCTTGTCTAGGCAAATATAAAACTCCACTATCGGTTAGTTTATTATCGCTCCTCATTCCCTCCATACAAGTTCGATAAGTAATCGCCTCCACTGGATCTCGTGACATAATTTATACCTCCTCGATTTTGTCGCCGATCTCGATTAAGAGATTTTCGGCGTCTTTCTTTGTGATACCGGATTTAGTCTTTGCTAAGACCTCCTTAACGTAAGGCTCATATTTGTTATAGAGCTCCTCGTTAGTGATCTCTTTATTGACGTAGTATCTATTTCTCAGTTTCTTAAGACCGGCTTTAACGGCTTTGATCTCGACTTCGGTAGCCTCGTCGTCTACGGCGGTAAGATCTTTTGTAGCCTCTGCTCTTTCCTCAGTAGTCGCCGGTTTCTTTGATCCTCCGGAGGATCCGATAGGCTTTCCGGCTTTTCCGGACTTGCCGTCGTCTTTCTTATCGTCGCCCTCTGATCCGGTCTCTCCGTCGATTACGTCAGCCTCTACGACATCTAAGAAGATCATAAAGAGATAACGACGTAAGTATGTAGCGACACCTCCGAGAGCTTGGATCCCATGTAAAAGATCGGTAGCGGTTTCGATGTCTACGACCGGCATACTAAAGGTTACGGTCTCGCTTGGGTTCTCGGCATTAATTAAGGTAAGCGTAGCGGTCTCCTTATCGAAAGAAACCACGTCCACGATATTAAGCTCCTCGCAGATCTTGACCTTGATCGGAACCAAATCCTCGAGCTCGAAATACTTAAATTTTGCGTACATATTCTTACCGCTCTTTTTTACGTCGGAGCTTAAGAACATCTTACGAGCCTCGATCAACTTCTGATAAATGTTTTTGTTTGTTGCATTAGCCATTTTTAAATCCTCCTTAAATTTTTCTAGGGTGGTTTTGATACCCTTTTTCTTTTCGGCTTTTATCTTTTTACTGAGCTTAGGCTCGATATAATCGGCTATACGCTCGTATGAAAGATCAATATAAAATTGTAAATCGATGTCAGATATTGAGAGCTTATTTTCGTTGTCGATGATTACATGATCGGGAAGTGATCCGACTTTATCGGCTCCGGCTTTCTTTATCTTTTTAATAGTTCCATGTTTCGGATCCTTGGAGGCGTAGCACCGGTTAACGTTTTGGACGTCCACCTTTTCGCCGTCGATCTCGTGATAGGATCCGGAGTAAGTGGATCCGGTCTTTGCGATCATTTGAAACTCGAAGATGTTCGAGCAACCGTTAATCGTTACCTCCGGGAGAACTCCTCTCGTAAAATAATTTACGAGTGCTCTATGACAGATCTTAAGGGAGTTTGTCTTAAATTGATTGTCTCTAAAATCTTTCTCGTCCATGTATTTAACATAACCGCCCTTGACTTTGACCTTGCCGTCCGGTTGGAGCTCTATATAATTGTTTACGTCTTTTTGAATGATCTTAGCGACGTGATCTCGCTCGAGAGTGAGTCCGGTTCGTTTCTGCCATTCGTTCATTATCTCGTCACGCTTTGCCCGATATTTCGGAGGCAAGCCGTACATGATACCGTCTGTATTAAAATTTATGATCCTAAATCCCGGGATCTCGTGGATCAGCTTACAAGCTAGATCCGTCATAGCTAATTGATTTGTTATACAAACCGATCGTCCCGCCCATGGATCCGAGAGCTCGTTATACTGATTTAACATAGCTCCGTAAGTGGTATTGATTACGAGTTTAAGAGCTCCGGCGGTATCTTTGTCCCCGGCTTTCTTAGCCTTGAGTCGTGTACCTACGAGAGTCCCATACGCTCCCGGATCTTTACAGTTTCGAGAAACATATCCGAAGTTAAGCATTGAGTTTGGATAAAGGCTCGCGGCATCGTCGTTATCCATATCCTCCTCCGGAGTAGACTCGACGATCGCGTTAGGGATCGCTCCGTGAACACCTCCCCAAGCGTAAGTACAAGGGCAACCTCCTAAAGTGATATTGAGCTTAGTCTTAAAGAGCTTTTCGTCCGGGATCGACTTATCGTAGATCTGCTTAAAGAAATCGAGGATCTCTTTCGGCATTAGATCATAATTGATATTATCCGGGAATATATAATCTCTCTCGTCGTTTCGCTCCACCTTTTCGGCGTCCAAATACACGGCGGATAGTTTGGCGTTGGTTAACTTCAATCCCTCAGCCTCGGACATACCCTTTAGCTTTGCTACGGTACGCTTAGACTTAATATAATCCGCTCGAGCTTGATACAGAGCGTAAGTTGACTCAACGTCGTATTTACAATATCTAATAACCTCGGCTAGCTGATCCTCGTTAAGTGGCTCCGGATAATCGAAAGGGATCGAGCTCTCCACGATCGGGAGGTGTAGATTTCCCTCTATCGCTTTTAAACTGAGACCTTTGTCCGGTATGTCGTCCCTTAGATCAAAACTATTAAAGGCTTTTTTCTGAAACGATATAAAAGGAAACTCCCAACCGTTACCGCCGGAGATAATAAAATCGTTATGTTGTTTCACGATGTCGTTATCCGCTCCGGTTATCATGCTTTGCACAATCCAATCATCGTAATGCTTATTATTAAATCCTCCGAAACAATCCTCCCGGTGCTCGGCTAAGAACGTCTTAAGCTGATAATTATTATTGTGAAAGGTCGTATGTCTTAGGTTATCGGTATCGAGTACGTCCACGATCCAATCATGGGCGAAAACCTCTATATCGTAGATCCATATTTTCATTAGCTCGATCCTCCGTAATACCTCTCAAAACACGCCGGGCAAAGATAAACCTCGGTCGATCTCTTGGTCTTGGAGTAGTGAAACTTTCCGGAGAAAAAACTCCTCCTCGGTAAACTCTTTCGAGCAACTATCACATTTAGCCTCGTGCCTCATTTTCGGAGAGAACTTAATCCCTCGGATCTCTATTGTCCCCTCTCGTCCGTAAAGCTCTTTTGTTGTCGGCATGATCCCGCCTCCTTTCCTTAAGCTCGTCCTCTGTCATAAAGTCCTCCTCGGTTAGCTCCGGCTCAAGAGAACAAGCGTAACTCTTATCAATGCTCGGCATAGTACAACCCATATCAGAGTCATAACAACCGCAGTTAATCGCTAAGCAAGGATTAAGATCCCATAGACGCTTAAATTTTAAATAAGCATGAACCACGCCGGCGTCCTTATCGCTTGTACTATAATGAGTCTTAGCTCCGGATCTTTGATAAGCTATGAAGATCCTTTTTCCTTTTCGAGCTCTGATCCTTTCCCAAGTACCAATCGGTTTCTCTAAGATCCAACCGTCCCGGAGGAGCCATTTCTTAAAGTCTTTACTCTGACTCATAGCTAATAAATTTCTACTTGCCAAAATTTTGCTCCTCTCCTAATGACAATTCGATCGAATAATTACCTCCGTTGAAAACTTTTATAGAATGACCGGATAATTTCGACATATCAGTTTCCCACTCGTCATTATAATTTTTATAGCCGGCTCGTAATAAGTGATTTAAAACTCTTTTTTCGGTAGTAGTTCGAGAGCTAGGCTCCTCAAATGCAATTTTTCCGGTGTCTAAACTTATGAGTGAACAATAGCTCGTTGTAAATTCTTTAAAGATAGATTTGTTTTTATAACTATTTGGGTTTCGATATGATGTAACAATGAAACTATCGATAACAAGTCCGTTGCAATAATGTAATACTAGCGAGCCGTTTTGTAGTTTTACGTTTCGGTCTACCGTTCCTTGTAAACCTTTAATAGAAACATTATTCATGATTTCCTCCTTTGTCGACCTATTCCGGTCGATGATAAAATAAAAAAATTTATTTGGTACAAAAATAATGATCGCCGTATTGTTTCCAAGGCGTGCCGTAGTCTCCAAACTCTCCGGCGGTAAAATATAAAATACTCGGATAGGATCTCTCCTCGAGCTCCATTGTGATAGCTTGGAAACATTCCTCGTTAGGATCTGCTCGATCCATGGCTCCGTCCCAATAGCTACTAAAATGGTATTTCTGAGTTATGACTCCGGTAATAGTGTCCGGGAAATCCGGATCGTCTACCCGATTTAAAATAACGTCTACGACCATTCGCTTACCCATAAGATCTTGATTACCCGCCTCAGCCATTACACAAGTAGCTAATAGATCTAGCTCGTCGTAATATGCCTCCTCTGTCAGATCGTCCCCGGTAGTCTGCTCGATATATCCGGACTCGATGTCTAACCCCTCGAGGATCCTAGCTACTCCGGCGGTTGGTAGATTAAGATCGGAAACACTAATATAAGTAGTCTCGTCTTTTTTTTCTTCCTTGATCGGCTCGGTATTATGCCATGATCTCCAAGCATAACAACAAATTGGAATAGCGATCACGCAACCGATAGCGAACGATATAACATTGTCTCGGACGGTGTATTTACGTCTCATTGGATTACCTCCTAGTCGTGTCATATTTGCGTTGGTAAAAATCCATATATTCAGTAAAGAGCTTTTCGTTAAAGTCTTGATAATTACTTAAGGCTTTATAGATCGCAACCTCTACCGTCCCTTTAGTAATAAAGTGAATATAACTACATGGTTTCTTTTGTCCGGTTCGATGTATTCGATCCCTCGATTGCTCGAGAGTCATACTCCGGTCGGTAGGTTCAAAATAAAGGATCGTTGAGGAGGCGTATAGATCGATACCGGCGTTAGCCGACTCGTATTGACATACGATGATCCGGATCTTATCGTCCTCTTGAAACTTTTTCCAAATGTTCTTATCTTTCTGCCTACCGTCCAACGTTACAAATTTAACTTTTCTTTTGATTAATAGTTTCGATATTGCGTCGATCGAGTGTGTGTACTGAGCGAAGATCACGAGCTTGTCGTCGTAACCGTCGAGGAACTCCTCTAAGGCTTTGATCTTTTCACTACCTACCTCGTGGATCTTTCCGTCGTTATCGGTAAAATATCCGGAGGCGAGTTGTCGTAGCTTTGTCCGGAGGACTAGAGGATTTTCCGCTAGGATCTCCAAACTTTCGATAGTGTTATATGTAACAAGCTCCTTATAATAAGGTTTCGCTTTCGGTATTAAATCCAAGTGATAAAGCTCGTCCGGTAATTTGTCCGGCAGATCTAAACACTCGATCTTTTTAACTCTGTATGAGTATTTATCTACAATGTCTTGGAGCTCAGCGACTCGCTTGTAAGAGCACGGATTATAATACATATCCAATAAACAATAGCGATCGAGAAACTCTCGATAGGATCCCTTAAACTTAATCTCCGGATCTTCCGATCTCTCCTCCCATTCCCTCTTAAAAATATTCGAGTAGATATTTCCTCGATCCATGTAAGGATCCAAAAAACAAAATTGAGAGTAGATGTCCTCGAGGGATCCGTTACCGATTGGAGTACCGGTAAGTATGTAGTGATACTTAGCCTCGCACCCGATCCGTAAGAGGAACTTAGCTCGATTGGTTGTCCGATTCTTAATATTATGAGACTCGTCTAAAATGATCGCTCCCCACTTCTTATAATAAGGAGAGGCTTTATCTTTCCTCCAAACCTTGTCGTAATTTATGAGGCTGATCTTTTCTTTGAGGAGATCTTGATCCGCCGGATCGAAAAAGGCGAGATCTCTTTCCCAAGCTCCTAAACACGTTTTAGTCCCAACGATAAGAGCGTCCTCGATTGATCCCGACTTAAGGAGATCTAAGATCCGGCATAATGCCGGGTAAGTCTTGCTCGTACCTTGCTCCATAAAGAGAGCGTAACCGTCGTAAACTCTCATACGAGATAGAGCGACGCGTTGGTGTCTAAACATTTTTATCATTTTTTCTTGTCCTTACGAATTGACACGACCGCACATATTACGATAATGATCGCCTCGAGTGAGATCGTAGACAAAACTCCTATAAAGAAATTAGCCATAAGATCCTCCTTAATCCAACTCGTCGAGATCGTCTAAGCCGTCGTTAGCGTCGCTTTCGCTTTCGGCGGGTTCTTCGTTAGGTTCGTTCTCTGTACTGTCCTCCGTGGACTCTGAAACGGTCTCGCCGGTGCTTTCATCGTCTGAGGAACTTGTCTCAGCGACCGGATCACTTTCTCCGAAAATACTTTCTACTAAATCAGTTTTAAGAGCGTCAGTTACGAGGCGAGTCATAAAACCGATATTACTTTCCTTACTGAGGATCGTGTGAGTTGTTGGGTTATTGAGTAATGCTTTCTCAAATTTTGCTTTAAATTCCTTTTCGCTGATTACGACGTTTTCTACTTTTGCCATTTGATAGCCTCCTTATGTATTGAAAATTCGATCTTGTAATGATTTGACCGGAGCTTTCTTCTTTTTCTCCGGCTCCTTAGTTTCGTAAAACTGAGAGATCGGTATCTTCGGAGATCCGAGCTTACGGCTTGCGTATATCTCTCCGGATCTAATTTTTATGTAGATAGTGTTAGTAGATACTCCCATGACCTCGGCGAGCTCTTTAACGGACAACCATTTGTCATTAGCGACTTGCTCCAAGTGAGCGACCTTTTCCGTGAGCTGATCGACGGTCTTTTGTAGTTCTTCTAACTGATCCTCTATGTGCACTAGATCCACCTCCTAACGACGACCGATTTCGGTCGATAGTAAAATAAAAAAATATGTACTACACTTTAATCTTTTCGATTGGTACTCCGAACTTATCCGAAATCTCGATTAGTTTTCCGACTTCCATTTTCTTAGGTTCTCGTTCGTACCGGCGATAAGTTGTCTCCGGGATCCCGATCTCCTTAGAAAAATCAGCAACCGACAAACCGGTCAGCTTTCGGAGCTCCTCAAGAGTGATAGGCTCAACAACTTGTATTTTTTCTAACATCGTTACACCTCCTTGTACTAGATTTAGCGTCGACCGTTTTCCGTCGATATGACTAAGATAAACCATTTATGAATGTATGTCAACCGATTTTTGAAAAATATTTTTAAAAATGATTGAAAATCGACCAAAAACGGCGTAAAATAGGGTTACGACATCGAAAGGAGATTTTCAGTTATGAGCGAAAAAGATAAAGAACTCTATCGGATCATCGAATCGATCCTACGACGAGCGAGAGAAAAGAAAGAACTTACTAACGTAGAGGTCTCTAATATGCTAAAGCAAAAAGGAGTTAAGATCTCGGACACTTCCTTGAGAAGATATGAGTCCGGAGAGCACGCGATCAAGATTGAGTTTTTAAAAGTGCTTTGTGATTTTTACGGTCTTAATTACAATGATGTGATGAAAGAGGCTCAGATCTTAAGACTCAAGTCGTTGGATCCAAGTTATAAGGTATTTAGTGAAAAGGATCCTAATCCAATCGCTAAGGCTTACGGATCAGATACGGCGGAAGTGATCGAGATCTATTCCAAGCTCAATACAAAAGGAAAAGAGCAAGCTCTTACACAATTAAGAATGATCGCCAATACTCCGGACTTTATCGAGTCGGATAAAAGGCGAGAGGGTTTAGCGTAACCCGGATCAGTACCAAGATAACCAAAATCGAATTTATTTAAAGGAGGTAGTTTTATGTTTGGAGCAAACAAAGAAAGTAAAGAAGAAAAGACCGCAAGAGAGACCAACGAGCTAATGAACCGCTACGGACTCGAGACATTATCAGAGAGTGACAAGGCGTCCATTAGAAAGATCATCGCCGATCTATCCGGACTCGGACTCATGAAAGCCGGGATCTTATTAGGCGGTAAAGCTGAGGACACCGCAAAGCTCGGGTATTTATCCGCTCTCGTAGAACAAAATTGGATCATAATCCGTCAGCTCGATCAACTCAATAAAAAATTAGATAAGTAAAAAATTTTTATTAAGTGTCACAAAAACTCAAAATTTTAGCGAGTCTTATATAATATTATATCTTATGTCTCATACTTACTTATTTACTCTACTATTATTATTTTCTTTCTAAGAGTAAAGAAAAAATAGGAGATAATGAGACAGACCACCGCTAAAGCCTTGAATTTACTAACTTTTCGATGTCACAAAACGAGTCACAAAAACTAAACTTGTCACGCGTTTTTATGTGACACTTAGAAAATTTTTACTTAAAAAAAATTTTTTCTCAAATTAAATAAAATTATTTTTGTGACACCTCGCTTTTTGTGACGTGTTTTGTGACACTAAAAAAGCTCCCTCATGCTACCAACACGAGAGAGCTCCCAACCACCGAGGCGATTGTGGACTCGACTAAGTCTTATAAAATTATATCACGACCGCCTCCAAATTAAAAGGAGGAGTGTATCTATGTCAATACAAACCAAAGATTACACCTCGAAAAAGACCGGGAAAACTACGACTAAATATTACGCCGTGGTTTTCGATCCTCAATCTAATAAGCCGATATGGAGCTCCGGATTTGCTAAACGTAAAGACGCCAAGCTCGAGGAGGCTAGCATGATCGAGAAATTGGATAAGGGAGAGCTCAAGGGTAAATCCAAAGCTCCTCTATTTTCAGAGGTCGCCGAGCTATGGCTAAAGTCTGCTAAGCAAGATTACGCCGACTCGACTTGGAGAGTGTACGATTATGACTATCATCATTTCCTAGAGCCGATCTTTGGAGATAAGAAGATAAACCGGATCACGACCGCCCATGTGATCGCATACCGTACCGAGTGCGAGTATAGCGAGGAGAAAGCGAAAGCTCTTAAAGAGGATCCGGATCTCGATCTCCTCAACTATAAACCCGAAACCGTAAACAAGATCATAAATATAATGTGTGATATTTTCAACTTTGCTAAAGACGTTTTAAAAGTGATCCCCGATACTCCAATGACCGGAGTAAGTCGATGTAAAGTCGGAGAGGTAAAGCATACCACTTGGACGGAGGAGGAGATCACTTACTATCTTGAGTTACCTTTCGTAGCCGAGTCTCCTTATTACGCTATGTTAATTGTAATGTTTGCGACCGGGGCAAGACCGGGCGAGATATGCGGACTAGCTGAGTCAGATCTAACGGCTAAGAGGATCCTCACTCTCAATCGAGGACTCAATCGATACGGCAATACGAGCGATCTTAAAAATGATCGATCTCATAGACCGCTTAAGATCTCCGAGGAGCTTTACGATCTGATCCTAGATCAGCTTAAGAGAAAGCGTAAAGATCGGTTCGTTGGATTAGCCTCCGGCGAAATGGATCCGGAGGACGTTAACGATTTCCTCTTTGTAGGACTCCAAGGTCAGCCGGTCAAACCGGACACGCTCTCAAAGAATTTTAAGAGGCTCCTACGGCGAAATAACAAGGAAATAGACGAGCTTACCTCCGAGGGTAGGCAAATCCCGGAGGGACGTCGTAAACTCCCGGATATGAGGCTCTACGATACGAGACATAGCTTTGCTACTAATCTTATGTTAGGAGGAAAGAAAAGCAAGCTAATAGCTGAGATCATGGGGAATAGCGTTAAGACCATGGAGCACCATTATGCACACCTAGGAGAGACCGCTCACGAGGAAGTCCTAGAGGACTACGGAGCGAAAGTAATACCACTTAGAAAACACGCTTAGAAAAAAATAAGGATCCTTAGAAAATTCTAGGGATCCTTTTGTATATCAGTTTATAATAAAAAAATCTAAGAACTTTAGAAAAATTCTTAGAAATTTTTTGAAAAAGCGATAGACGAGACTCGAACTCGCGACTTCCTCCTTGGCAAGGAGGTGCTCTACCAACTGAGCCACTATCGCACGTTTGCGGGTTTTTAATGACCGCTATTTAATTGATTTTCATACGCAAATTTTAAGGGCGTCCGTGTCCTTGTCGTTACCTTGGCAAGGTATAGACGCCCTATTTAGGACTATCACTATGTAACGAAAACCGTTGATTTTAAAGGATTTATATAAAAATCTATATATCAGTTTATACCATAAAAATATATAGCACTTTAGAAATTTCTTAGAAATTTTCAATCTCTAATATATTTAATAATTCCACGTATTCGGATAACGTGATCGGTTTTTTGTTCTTAGTTATTCTATCCGTTCTTCCTCGAGATTTATACCACTCAATTACATAAGTGTCTTTGTTGATTTTTATTATTACCGTCCAATCATCACAAGCAAAACCGACTTTTACTCGATCGTCGATAATATCTCCGTCCCAACAATGGAGAGCATATCTTCTAATTAGATCGGATCCATTCCAATTATCTTGATTAAATGATCCGTCCGGATTAAATAGAAAGGTAGGATCAGATCCATAATGCCCGGTCGCAATTTTTCTAACCTTTTCTTTCTCAAAAAATTCTTTAAAGGTTTCGCACGTCCACATATTAAATATCCTCCTTAGTGTTATCGTAGATCCGAGGAAAGAGATCCCACGGATCGATCTCCAATGTCCTAGCGATCGAGAGACCACTAGCGAAAGCGATACCGTGAATATCTTTACACCCGGAGACGTAATCGTCCAAGTTACGCTTATTAAGTCCGGTCTTATCTGCTAGATCCTTGACGGTCATTTTATGCTCGCCTAAATAATATTTTAAAGGTGTGATCTCGCCTCGGATCATTCGAGATCTTGGATCGTTTATAATCTGACTCATGTTATTACCTCCTTACGCTTATTGACGTATTATATCATAAATCCAAAAACTTAAAAATCTTTTTCTCTTGCTACGGATCGAACCTCCTCAAGAGGATCCGGATCTCCCGGCTCCATATCCTCGACAAGCTCGTTGTATCTATCCATAAGAAAGTCCCAAGTATAACCGGTCTCTTTTGCGATCTCCTCGATCTGATCCTCGATGTATCTTTTCATTGCACTCATATTTACACCTCCTAAATATTTAACATTATTTCTAAGGAATTTTGTAACGGTGTTATTTTTAACACTTCTTTATTTTTGTATTTTTCTAATACTACTTTAGGATCTCCGGAGAGCTCCTCGATCAACTTGTCCTTTTTATTGCAAATATAAAACTCGTCAGTAGATAAAACCGTAACTAATAATTTTAATAACATATCTTTATCCTCTTTTCTCCGGAGGATCCCGCCTCCGGTCGGTCTCAACTAAATGAGATCACATATACAATTTTTAGGAGCGTTAGCTTTCCAATCTGCTAGGATCTTTTTTCCGGTTTCCTCGTCCGCTTGGATCCTATTTATGAACTTATCCGTTATCTCGTCGTAGATAATAACCTCGCCGTCCAAATACCAAGCCGTACAATAATCGCTATAATTTGATTTACTCATTATTACGTCCTCCTATTCGTTGATAATACGGATCTCAAACTGAGCTTTTAAGTACCGTTTCATATTCTTATAAACTGAGGCTATTTCCGTTTTCTCGGCGTCTCTTACTTTAAGAATAAAGTCGACCGTATTCTCAGAGAATATGCAAATTTTTGAAAGAGACTTGAGAGCCTTTACACAATCCTTAGCGTCGTCGGTAAAACAGTAGTAACCCAAAAGCTCGTAAGTTTTGTTGATAGTTTCGATTTCTTCGTCGATCTGATTTTTAATAGTTTCCAATGTTACCATATTGTAGTCCTCCTCTATTTTGAAATCTCCGGCGGTCGATGTTCTTGACCGCCTTTGATTTTTGTGTTAACCTCTTACTCGAGGTGTTCCTTAATGTACTCGATTGCCTCTTGCTCTGTTGGCGTTTCCGCTATGATCCGACCACTTTGTAAGATGATACAACCGGTACTAATGACTTTGTAAGTCATTGAGGAGTACCTCCTTTCTTTTTATTTGAGGTCTTATTTCCTTACCTCATAATTACATTATACGCTAATTAGCGTAAAATACTATTGACAGAATATACAAAATTACGGTTATTAGCGTACTCTCCTATTGTGCAAGATTACGGTTATTAGCGTAAAATAAATATAGGCAACAAAAAAGAGGCTACCGGATTTTACTCCGATAGCCTTTTCTTGAGATAGTAGGATCACCGCCTCTCTAGCCTTTAAGGTTTAGCTCCTTATAATAGGAGTTAGCTCCGTTTTCGCCGTCTACTGTCAAACCGTATTTAGTTTGAAAAGCTCGGATCCCGGCGTCTACACCGTTACCGGCTACGCCGTCAAACTCTCCGGAATAGAAACCGAAAGAGGCGAGCACACCCTCGACGATATATACGAAAGTACCTTTAGATCCTTTCTTGACGAGAGCCTTATTACCGTAAGCCTTGGACTTAGATCCGAAGTCTCCGTCGACTATGAGCTTGCAACCAAAAGAGGAGTTACAAGTAACTTGGAAAGCGATAACGGCTCCGGCTTGAGTCTTAGCTCCGTAGGATCCGTCTACCTTAAGGAGAGCGTTTCCACATAATTTACAAGCCTTGATCTGTTCTCCAAAGTTAGCGTTAAGCCACTCTTGGAAAGCTGAGACCGTAGTCATAGGAGACTTAGAGCTTGATCCGGAAGATCCGGAGCTTGAAGATCCACCCACAAAGTCAGCAACGCGACCATAACCGATAATATACACGTTAGCGAGAGAAAGGTTTCGATAACCGACCGCGTCGGACTTATTACCCTCGATCGCTTTGAGTGATCCTCCGGACACGCTTACGACATAACCGACGTGAGTCGAGTCGTTTTGTTTGTATTTTCCGGAATAGAAAACAACGTCGCCACGCTTAGGGACGTAAGTACCGCCGTAGGCTTTGGACTTCTCATAACGACCTTTATCGGTAAACCATTTTTTACCTAGATCGCAACTAGCGAAAGTTGGGATCAGATCGGTAGAGATCCCGATCATACGAGCGATAGATGTAACGAAGATCGCACACCACGCCACCGTCATAGAGAAAGAGGTTCCGGCGATACTATTGTAGTATCGGATAAACTGATCGTCCCCGGTTGGCTCTTTAGCTCCGAGGTAAGAGATCGCTTTGTTAATAAGTTTTTCAATCATTCTTAGAGTCCTCCTTTTTAAAGATCACATTGATTAAATTTTTAACCGCCGTTAATAGCTGAGTGTAAAGGTTGTCGTAGCCGAAGATCGCACCGTAGGCGACCAAAGCTCCGAGAATAAATGTAACTACATAGAAATACCAATACATCGTTATACCGGCGATCGTGCAACCGATAATCACGGTTAGGAAAGTCAAAACCTCAGCAATTAAAAAGACTATCGCTTGAGCGGGAAATTCCTCTCGATTGATAATCTTTTTTACTAACTGAGTTATGATGTTTGTTAATCCGATCAGCACGGTAACGCCGGCTAAAAGGATCGCTAAATAAAAAATTATTTTGTCGTAGGTCATTTTTCTACCTCCTCATTATTGGAGTCATTATCCGGATCCTCCCCCTCGGGTGGTGGAGTCTGACTCATCATAGCGAGATCGTAAGTAATCCCGCCCTTGGTGTTTTCCTTAGCTGATTTTTCACTATACGCCCAAATAGCAACCGCCAAACTTGCGACGATACCGATTAGAGCATACAGAGACGAGAGATCAGATAAGTAGATCATCGCTACCTCGGAAAAGACTACAATCTCTAAACACATTAAGATCATAGCAATTAGGAGGATCTTACCGAAAGATCTCTTTTTACGAGTCCCTCTCCTCGTGGATTTCTTCTTTGTCAAAATTGAGCCTCCTCTCAATAACATCGAGTCTCTTATGAGCTGACTTTGTGGATTGCTCTACGATTACGACTTGCTTAGAGAGAGCTTGGACGTCTCGTTTTACGGCGGTAATGTCGTACTTAATATCTTTTACGTCGTTTCCAATTTCATTTAGCTTTACGTCGATCGTAGCCGTTTCTCGTGCTTTCCTCTCGATCTCTGTATTGTCGGCTCTCTTACTGTTATGAATTGCAAAATAAACCGATACGGACACGGAGAGGATAGAAATAACCATAGCTACCTCTACTGTCATTCTCTTAGACTTCCCCGGTTAGCTGAGTCTCTAACTCGTTAATCTCGTCACACCAAGTTTGACGCTGAGTCTTAAGCGGTTCGTAGTCCTCGGCACTAATAGCACCCTCGGAGAACTTGATAGCCTCATAGTCTGTTTGGTTTAGCAACTGTTTTCTAATATTGATCTCGTTTTGAATGTTCTCGTTGTTTCCCATTCTTCTACCTCCAATCTTTAATAAAGAGCTTGTTAAAATAGTTATCCATATTCTTAAGTGTCCGGTATGAGTCCCGATCGAGAAGTGATCCCCTCCAAGACGCATAACAACACCGAATATCGTCAAAAGAGATAAGTCCTCGATCTAGGAGACCTTTTAGCTTTTTGAGCTTGCGTCTCTCCCGATTAATCGACTCCGGACAAGGCTTTTTAACAATGTGACCGGACGGCGTGATCTTGTACTGAGTCTTAAGATATGTAAAGCCTCTCGATAGCTTAATTATGTGAGTCTTTCGCTCATTGATAATTAAACCGTACTTAGCACACTCGACGCGGATCTCCCGGAGACATTGTCTAAGATATTCCTTATCCTCGTGGATCAAGAGCATATCGTCCATATAACGGACGTAGCCGTGGATCCGGAGTTTCTCTTTTATAAAATGATCTAGCCGGTTGGGTAATGCTATGGCGTAGATTTGATTTTGCTCGGATCCTAATCCTAGACCTACCGGTCTCCCATAGTGTCGAGCCTAATCGTCAATTTGTGAAAATGCGAGATCCAAGATCCGGTTATCCGTGAATGACTCCCGGAGGATCTCTTTGATCGGATCATGAGCGAGGTTCTCGAAGTATGACTTAAAGTCAATTATGAGAGCGTACCCCTCGGATCCGTGCCGGCGATAGTGTCGTTGTAGATGTACTGACACTCGACGCCTAGCGTCGTGGGTTCCTTTACCTCGGATATTAGCCGAGTTGTCATATATGAGGTTATGAGTTAAGACCGGATAGAGGGCGTTTTGACTTAGGGACTTTTGAACAATCCTCTCCGAAAAGTAGACGCTCATTATGTTTCTATGCTTACCTCTCTCCACGATCTCAAAACAGATAAACCGCTTATGAATACTTTTACCGCTTTCCAACAAATCCGATTGCTTTTTAATATTTATTAGCTTTCGAGTCCTAAATCGCTTGACGCTCGTTTTCCAACCCACGGTAAGAGCTGAGTCGTGAGTGGATCTCGAGAGAGCGTTTCGGTTGGCGATATTTTCAAAATGATCGTAAGGTTCGATAAAGTGACGACGCTTTTCTAGTCTCGCTTTATGTCTACGCTGATAGCGTATTTCGTGTCGTTCTTTACTCGTCATTAAATAATTATCTACGGTACGGAACTAACGGAGCTATCCGCTTAACGTTCCGGGAATGAAATAAGAGTTATCCGTTATTCTCTTACCATGCAAGTAGCGTCCTCCCGACGTAATCCATAGATCAATTTACGCATTATAGCGAGGGTTATAGTTTCCTTTCATATCTCTAGGACTGTTTTCGCTCCGATCGGAGTTACTAAGACCGCCTTTATATGAGATCAGACCGGCACGCCGATACTCGTGTTAGATGCATTAGTATTGTTGGCATTACCGTTATTGTTCACATTGCACGCATTAGTCGAGCTCGCGATAACAAATATTCAAACTATAACCCGATCATTTTTTCGCCATTTAATTACCTTACCGATTAGCTCGTCTAAGATGTCGACGATCTCTCGAGTATTCTCACAAGTGACACTCTCGAGGATCTCCTCCATATCCGTAAGTTTGGACTCGTAGAGGTTGCAATATGATAACGCCCTTGTCTCGAGTCTGTTCCGGTCGGCGAGTTTATCCTCGGTGTCTGCGTAAATATCATTAGCCATTTGACAATATTCTCGAATATGATCCGAGTAGTCGATCAGCTTTTGACCTAGGATTAACCGAGCACGCTTGGGAACTCTATTCTCATTCATACAATAAGAATAAGTTAAGCGACAAAGTTTATCGGATAGATCTAAGATGTCGAAGTCTGTCTCGGTTCTAAATCTCCGATACACGCTAGCCATACCGTAATCCTCCTATCTTGAGTATTTGTAGGGCGGGATAAACCCGCCCGATTAGTTGATTAAGCTACACGCTTACGCGTTGTAGCCGATACGAAAGCAGACCAGCACGCCGACACCCGCGGTAGACGCATAAGTAAGGTTGGCATAACCGTGATAGTTCACAAAGCACGCACCAGTCGAGCTCGCGTCCATGACATCACATAACCACCAATTCGCACGAGATCCGCCGTTTCCTAATCCTTTGACAATATTACGACCACCTCTAAAGATGTCATACTGTACCGGATTACCACAACCGTATTGTCCGCTCCATTGTCTGTAACCGTAAACCTCGGTCTCGTGAGGGAGCCATAACTTACCTAGATCTTTCCACGCCCAAGACGTAGAGCTTGTTAAAGTAGATCCGTCGGTATAACGAGTCTCCATTAAGGATCTCTTATTTAAGATCTTAGAGGAAAGCTCAGCCGGTAAGTAAGAGGCTAAAGTATTCACTAAATAACTATGAACATTTGAAACCATGTAAGGACTAGGATCCGTAGCGTTACCTTGGTTTACGTTGCTCGTATTGTATTGTACGAGAGTATTCCAAAGATCCTTAGAAATAAAATCAATGTGACCGGCAAGTGGTACGTCGGTAGCATTGAGATAAGGCTCGATCCCGGCGATCTGAGGTTTAACGGTATAACCGTTCATCGTGATAGGAATGTAATCCCCTACACGCAATCCCTCATAGTTACGAATCTGACAACGGTTTTGGATCCACGCCCAAGCGTTATCAAAATTAGCGATCTCGTCCGCAAATTTTACGGTAAGATCTACGCCGTCATAAACTCCACCGAGCAAGACGTCGACCGGAGCGATTTTAGTACCGTCCGGAGTTTCTACAATGATTTTATCCGTCGAGTTATTAACCGTGTTAACACCCGGCAAATCAATAATTCTACCCATTAAGAGCACCTCCTAATATTTTAATTTTCTAGTTGCTGATAGATCCGTATAGTCGAGCGTTTGGAGTACGGCTCCGGAGCTATCCTTAAGATCTACCGTCACGATCCCGCCGAAGATTTCCTCGTGGAAGTTTTCGACCATGGTATCGAAAACGGTATTAGTTACAAAGTTTTGAGCTTGTAAATCTGCGATCATCTGTAAAATGATCTGCTCTTGAGTATTAAAGAAATCCGTAAACTCTCTTTTTTGCTCGGTAAAATACTCGTCGTATTGATCTCGATATGACTCGAGATCTTGGCTTAGAGTAGTCCAAACCTCCGAGATATTAACGGATCCCATTTCCTCCACAAAGCTACCGATACCGTTAACCGTAAGCATAAACTTAGCGATCGGGATCTGATAGACTAGACCACCGTTAAAGAGATCCTCACGAGTGAGCGTTGGATAATCGTCGTAGCTTGTTAGAAATTCAAAAAAGCCTTGCTTAAATTCGCTCGCCGTGTTCTCTTTGCTGAGATCGACCGTAAAGACTAATCGGTTGTATTGATTACCGACCTCGATCGGCGTCGGCGTGAGTGTCTCAGTTCCTACGACATTGACAAGACGTCCGTAAGTCATAAAGTAACCAACTCCGAGGTAAACATGATCCTCGTCATAAGTGACCGGACACCCGAGAACTTTTCCGACACAACCATTGAGGAAAGTGTGAAAAATTAGGGCGTCGTCCTCAGACTTACACGATTGTTTATTAAAAGTAATACCTCTATAACTCATTGTTTGCTCCTCTCCTTTCTTAATTTTTCGATAAGAGTAACCGCCATTTTACCGAACTTAACCGCGATAAAATCGGAGCCTTGATCGTAGGAGATCCTCGTTATCATGCTATCCTTTACACCGTGCGAAACTGTTTTGATCTCGCACTTATGACCGACATAAAAAGCGTCCTCCGGATAGATTTTACTATCACGGCGAACGCTTGCGGTTACGCTATGCTCGTAGGAGTTAGACATAAACTCTTTCGATACTTCCTCGGCTACTTCTGCCAAGGTGTCAGCCTCTTTATAAATCGTGTCGATCGTTCCGGTCGCACGGTTAGGATCATTTACATTAGTCGATACGGTTCGATCACTCAACAAATAATAATTGAGGATCGATGTCGCTCCGACTTGAGTTACGACTCCGTTATCCTCGGTATCTGGGATCTTCCAAACTACTTTAAGTTTTGCGAGAACGTCCACCGAGTAAACCTCGTCGTAATCGTTAACATCTGAGACGCTCGAGTCGAATTTAAACACCGATTGATCTTTCTTTTCGATGTCAATAACGAGCGTGTTTCCGGAAAAAGTGAACGTTAAAAAGATACCGTAATACTCCCTCGCGTTTCCGATGTAGGTTTTGAGGTTATAAATACCTCCGTCGTCCGTGTCTACCTTGGCGTAAACCTTGGTATGACTTTTCACATTAACCGTTATATAACTCATATTGAGGAGCGGATCGTCGCTTGATACGAACTCCTTACGGATCTCATAAGCGATAAAATCCTCGATCCCGGTTGACGATAAAAGAGCCTCATTACTGAGGACGATCTTACGATCGAAGATCTGCTCGATCTCGATCACGTTGAGCTCGTGGAGATTAGCTCCGGACTCATTATCTACCGTGTCGATCTTACCTTTAAAAAATGTCCCGGACTCGTCCTTAAGGAAAATAAAATCTCCTTTCTCAAAGACCGGTTTTCTCGCTAAGGTTATCTTTGTCTTACCTCCAAACTCTGAGTCGAGCTCGATCGAATAATCGGACACCGTAAAGATGTCTAAGATCTTGAGGTTTTCTTGAGCGATAATATATCCTTGAGCCATACTTACACCACCTTAAAGAAGAAATACGCCGTAACTACGATCGTATTCATAACGTCAGTATCGGAGGTAAATCGAACCGTCCCCCCGGACTTAGGGATCTTAAAAAATACATTGTCCTCGAGAGAGAAATCACTAAACATTGATCTAGTGACTCCGGAGGCGTTCACGAAATCCACCTTAATATCTCGATCCAACGAGGAGTAAAGGATCTTTTCTCCCTCTTGTACCGTGATCGGAAACGTCAGAGAATGGATCACGGTCTCGCCGTCTAGGATCTCGATCTTAGGATTTTCCGTGTAGCCGAGGATCTCTAGGTCAAAAGCAACCTCTACATGATTACCGCCGTCGATGTCGATTGATCGGTTAGAATAATCGTTATAAGTTGCGTCCCAAGTGAAATCGTATCGCTTTTCTCCGGGTAGCTCTGTAATCTCAAACCGAGTCGCCCTCTTGAAATAAAAGAGCGACGTAGGCATGAGTTTTAGAGTGTAGCAGATAAAACCGTCTTTTATGCTACCCTTAAGATAGCTCGAGACGTCGACCTCTCTACGATACTCGACTCCGGATTTTAACCCGGGTTGATATACAAGATAGAGCTCCGTAGCGGTCGCTAAGAAGTTGCCGACCGCTTGGACTTTCTCATATACGTTAGGTCTAAAAAAATTGAGCGATAGATCTAATTGTGTTTGTTTCGGGTTGAGGTAGTTTTTGACGAAGTGATCGCCGATCCGGATATACTCGGAGCTTACCTCGTACCCTAAATTTTTCACGTCGGTAGCGACGCAATAATTAACCTCGTCTTGGAGGTCGATCTTTGAGTTGGACTCATTGACTAGATAAAATTTACCCATTTGATCCTCCTTAATACTTATCGCCGAGGCGTTTGTTAATCTCGTCGCAAATCTCGTCTATGTGATCCTCGTCTACGCTATCGGCGTGGATCTCGACTCGATTATTGATATTGTTTACAGTTCCACCGGCTCCGGTTGTAATTGGTACGCCGGCATAGGCGACTTCATATCCAACGGATCCGAAATCAGTTACGGCGGTCTTAGCGGTGTCGATCACGCCTTTAACCATGGACGTAATAGAACTCTTTACGACTCCGGTCTTTTTCGTGATACCTTTCGCAACTCCCGGAGGGATCCACTCGCCGACCTTTTCCTCCATTTCTCGAGACGGAGAATTGATACCGAGGGCAGACTTAGCACCGTCGACGATACCGCCGAAGAAATTCTTAACGTTGCTTACGAAAGCGTCCTTAGCGTCGCAAATACCATTCCAAACACCGTTAACGATGTTTTTACCGATCTCGAGCATTTTACCCGGAATAGACTTAGCACCGTCGACGATCGCGGTAATCATTCCGGTAATAGCCTCTTTACCTTTCTGAATAAGGTCAGCTCTCCATTGAACGATCTTATTAACCGCATTTACGAGCCACGTCCAAATCTTGCCCGGTAATTCTTTAAAAAAGTTGATAACATTTGTAACGAAATTCTTACCGATCTCGATCGCCTTAGCGACCATTTGATTACGCCACTCGATAACCTTTGTAACGACGTTTACTAACCACGTCCACACCTTACCCGGTAACTCTGAGATAAAGGTTATTACGTTGCTAATAAATAGAGGTACATTGGTCGCGATCCACGTAACCATATCGATACCAAATTGAATAACTTTTCCGATCAGCGTACCGATCATAACTCCCAAATTATAAGGGAGTTGCTCTAGCCAAACGCGGACATTTTCGATAAATGCCGGGATCCCCTCCGTGAAGAAAGAGACAATATTACTCCAAGTCGTTTGGAAAAATGTAACGATATTATTAAGCGTGTCCGTGAAAAATTGGACTATTCCGTTCCAAATATCAACGAAAAATTGCTTAATTCCGTTCCAAGTGTCCGACCAAGTTGTCCCGAACCAACCGCAAATAACGTCTAGCAAACTCATGAGCGTATCGCCAACGGTTGTAAATATTCCGATAATTCCCTCCCAAATTCCGGAGAAAACTTCTTGAACACCTAGCCAAAGTTGATCCCAATTTCCGGTAAATAGACCGATAAAAATGTCTAAAATTCCGGTCAGCACATCTAAAACCGTGCCTAAGATCGTGGCGATATTAGAAAAAGCTCCCTCAAATAAAGGAGCCAAAAATGAACAAAGTCCCTCCCACAATGCCTTAAGGACATCGGTTAGAGACTCAAAGTCGAAACCTAGAGCGTTGAGCCGATCGACGATCCCTTGTGAGAACTCCTCGAACTTGGCTTTAATGCCGTTCCAAATTTCGGTTATTTTATTTCTGAAATCCTCGTTAGTTTCCCATAAATGCTTGAAAGCTAAAACGAGTGTAGCGATTACCGCTACGATAGCGACTATTGGTAAAGCAATCGCACCGATCGAGGATCCGGTTACGGCTAGCGTAGCTTGTAAGCCTACGAGAGCGTTTTTAATAGTTCCGATCAAAGATACGATCTTACCAACTATCGCCGTGACTTTACCGAACGCAATTAACGCCGGAGCAAGGGACGCGACCAAGAGTCCTATCTTGACGATAGCCTCTTTTTGTTCATCGGATAAGCTTTTAAACCATTCCGCGAACTCTCTAACCTTTTCGGAACATTTAGCGATAATCGGTTGTAACATAGTGAGGATCGTTTGACCGAGCAAAATAGCCGTGTTTTTGAGCTCGTTTATAGTCTTTTGAACCTCGTAACTTGTGGTATCGAGTTTCCCGAAAGCCTCGTCGGTGGCTCCGGTGGAGTCGTTCATTTCTCCGAGTCGTGTATTAAAACTATCTACGCCGTCAGAGAGGAGAGAAATCCCGGCTTTGCCCGCCTCGGCGGATCCCCAAAGCTCATTAAACGCCGTACCGCTTTCCTCTGAGGATTGTTGGATAATACCCAAGACGTCCCCGAGACTAGCTCCGTCGTCCATAAGCTCTTGAAATGACTTACCGGTTTTCTCTTTGAGGATCCCTCCGACCGTAGTACCACTATCTCCGAGCTCGTTTAACATACTATTCATGTATGTAGTAGCCTCGGCGGTTGCGATACCTTTAGCCGTGAGGATCGTATAACTTGCTGTCAAGTTATCGAGTCCAACGTTCATTGAGTTAGCCGTTGGGATAACTTTACCCATAGCAGACGCGAGATCCGCTACGGTTGTTTTACCTAGGTTTTGAGTCTGGATCAGCATATCCGACACGTCGGTAACTTTCTCCGCCTCTAATCCGTAGGCGTTCATAATTGTAGTTAAAATATCGAGAGCGTCTCCACTCTCGGCGAAACCGGCTTTAGCTAGTTTCGTGGCGTTATTTACAAAATTTACGGCGTCGCCGGTTTTCTGTCCGGCTGATATAGCGTTATAAACATTTTCCGCAATTTCGGACGAGCTGATCCCGGTTTGATCTGACAACTCCATGATAGAGGTTTGTAGATCATCGAGAGGAACCTCGGTCGTATCTGCGATCGTGTTTACTTTTGCCATAGCGTCCTCAAAATTACTAGCCATTACCGCCGACGCCGTACCTAAAGCCGTGATCGCCGTTGATAATGGGAGGAGCTTATTTCCCACGTCCGCCGTTTTATTTCCGAAGTCGGTTATTTTGTTCCCGACTTCTACAAGGTTAACTTTAACATTACTAAGCTCCACCTCGTAGTCTTTGAGTTTCGCTTGTGTAAACGCGATCTCTCTTTGTAACTGACGATACTCCTCTTGGTCGACCTCGACTCCCTCTTTCATGAGATTGTCGGCTTGCTCTTGAGCTTGTTTCATAGCCTCGAGCTTAGTCTTGGTCTCGGAGATCGCCGTCTTTAAGAGGGTTTGTTTCTGAGCTACGAGCTCCACATTAGACGGATCGAGCTTAAGAGCCTTGTTAACAAAATTGAGCTCGGTATTAAGCGACTTAGCCGTTGCCCGGCTCTTATTAAGAGCACTCTCGAGCTTGGTAGTGTCGCCCCCGATCTCAATAGTTAACCCCTTGACACTTGTAGCCATTTAGTCCTCCTTTCCAAAAGTTTCTCTAAGTTTGGATCTATCCGGAGAGGTTTGAGTAAGCCTCCAAGCGTTTTTAAGATACTCTTGTCCTTTTTCGCTTTGACTCCGATTGTAAATAAAAGCGTCATGTCTATAACGCAAATAATCCAAGTAATCGAGGTCTTGGACTTCGAGTATTGTCAAACCGGTGTACTCGCTGACCATGTGCTCCCAAAATGTCTCGATCTCATATCCGTGTCCCTTACTCTCTTTGGACGGATAGTAAGGGATCTCTAGTTTTTTACAGAGTTAAGATCTCCTACAAATTCTATATAGGCATTGAAAAAGATACTGAGATCCTCAAGATCTAAGACATCGGATAAATATTCGACCGTGATAGGCTTTTTAGCGATGTTATTACTCATAATCTCAGCACAAATTGAGTAGATCTCCTCGAGGGCGTCCGTATTGGTAGCGTCCTCCTCGACCTCCTCGAATGACTTACCGAGATTTACGAGATTATCCATAATTCTCTTAGTTGGGTTTTTGACAAGAATTTTGTTCTCGTCGATAAAAGTAAGTGTTAAAAACTGTTTCTTTGCTTGTGTAAAATCTAAAACTCTAGCCATGATATGACCTCCTTATAATAGAAAATGGGCGAGGATTTCTCCCCGCCCGAATTGATTGTTATTACGCTACATTAAGCCTCTGAGGTTGTGATCTCCTCTTGATAAATGATAAGAGTACCCTCGGAGTCCATAGCTTGACACGCAAACTCGGCGTCGATAACGGTTTCCTTGTCTTTCTGAAAAGCAAGTGAAAATCCCGCCTCATTAACGCCGACGATTGTAACTCGGATCTTTCCGTCCGGATCATCATGGACGAAATGTAAAACGTACTTTTTGCCGTCGTCGTTATCAGTTCCGCCGATCTTAACGGTACGAATACCGTCCGCCTCTGTTACTCGACCGGTATTACAAAGTACGGTCAATTTCTTACCGTTGAAAGTAAGGATCCCGGCTTTAAGAGTAGCCTCCTCCTCTGTAATTTTTGTTTTGGAAACAAGTCCTAAATCGTCCTTACATTTATAGTAAGTTGGCTTATATTCCAAGGTTGCTCCGCCGGAAATATATCCGAGACGGTTCGCCTCAACTTCGATAGTGGCGTTTGTAGGGATTTCTCCGGTAAACTCCATATAGTAGAGCTTTCCACTACCTAAAACAATGCTTTCTTTTTCGGTTGTTGACATTGTCATATCCTCCTATAATCATAATTTTTTAGTTATCGAGAACTCCCAAGCGGTTTGATATAATCGCTCGCTATCGATCCACGTCCTACCGAAATAGGAAAAGGCGATCGCATTGTCGAGAAATAATTTCTCGATCTTTGCTTTCGCCTCGTTATCTACAAACTCGCTATATATTTCTACCGTCACGGTATGCTCTGAAATAAAAAGTTTATCATCGGCTCCTCGGTTATCCGAGTTGTCGAGAAATACTCCGTAAGTCTCGCCGGGAGGCTGAGTCCAAGCCGTGTCCTCGAAAGGGATCCCGGAGGAACTTAAAAACTCTTTAAGATCCATGCTCTATAACCTCCTTTACGGACTTCTCATAGTCCGCCATTACACGGAGGGCGTTACGAGTGATATGTTCGTCTCCCTCTACACGACCTCCGTTTCTCGTGGCGTGACCGTTATTAAGTAAATGAGCCAATCGGTATTTATCGCCTTTGACATACCATAAATAAGAGTGCTTATGCGTTGTCGATGTAAGTTTTTTACTTGCGATCTGACCTCGATAGTGGCTCCCTCTACTTTGTGAATTGACCGGGGCGTCCCTCTTGGTATCTTTTACTAACTGTTTCATGGACTCCTTAGCCTTATCGTCTACCGCGAGATTAACTTCCTCGCCGTAATCTTTAAGGATCCCGACGATCGCGTCGGAAAGGTTCTCAATTTTTACTCGTGTATCTGACACCTTTAGACACCCCCAATAATTTAATACTAAGGTGCTTTTCCATATAGTCGTCGTAATCCTCGATCTTGTAGATCATTCCTTGATAAATGATCCGGTAGATCTGAGTATTAAATTGGATCTCCGAGAGCGTCGCATGATAACGAACGGTAAACGTCCGACTCGCTGACGATTGCTCGGCACCGCTCGACATATAATCGGATCCGGAGGACTTATTTACGGTAGCGTGTATCGTGTTACCGACGTTCTCCCACTCCTTAGTCTCGTTGTTAAGTTTCTGTATCTTGATCGGTTTCGGATTGTTCATCGGTTGCCCTCCTCAATTCTAAGCGTAATTGGAGCGACATATCGTCGATCAACTTACGCGTATTAGAGCTCGTGTTCTCATTCACTCCTCGATTGTCGTAGAGATCAGAGATCAGCATTAGAGCGATCTGTTTCGCTTTCGGATCTTCCTCCGGATAAGCCTCCCCGATCGAGCTCTTAAGATAGGCGTCCGCCGTTTCCATTAGCCGATTGAGGAGGCGATCCGTAGCGTCGTCCGTGAAATCGATACAAAGATAATCTTTGACATCGGTTATTGATAACTTAGCCATTGGATCCACCTCCTAGAGTGCTACTAGGCTACGATATAGCCGTTAACGAAAGCCTTAGTATCTTTAACTTTTACGTCCTCACGTTCGATCGCTCTATAAAGAGTGAGATCTTCCTCGAAAGCGTTTAACTCTCCCATAACGGCAACGTCGGAGGTTTTGATATTCATTTTCTTGCGATCGAAATACTTAACGCCCTCTTTGAGGTCGCCGAGGATCATAGGAATACGAGACTCGATTTCGTAATAAGTACCGATAGACGCTTTAGCCGGAGACTCTACGGCGGTATAAACGTAAGGATCGGCGGTTGTACCGGCTCCGGACTGAGTATAATAAGTCTTTCCGGTTACGACGTCCTTATCTGCGGTCTTAACATAAACCTCAGCATTTGCGAGATCATCGTTAGGAATAACCTCAACCGGGATATAAGATCCACCAACGGCAAGTCTCATAGCCATAGCGTTATTAGGATCCGGACTTAATAAGTAACGACCGGTAGAGTCTTTTAATGTATCAAGATACTGTAAACCGTTGTCGTTAGTTACGATCTTAGATGTAGCCTTGAAAGCTGATCCTAAAGTAACATTAAAGGCTTTCTTGATACCGTCGAGATCTCCAAGAGCTACGGCGTCTTTTGTTGCGATCTGAGCTAAGATCAATTTGTTAGCGGTTACGCGGGACTCGTCGCCGATCCAAGTGATAAGAGTCTGAGCGATATTAGAGTCGCTATCTTCCAATAACTCATTTGTAACCGGGAAGTAGCCGGCGTATTTGCCGATTTCGTACTCAATTCTTTCAAACTGAGGAGTAGCTTTAGCTCCAATCTTTCCACCCTCGCCGACTTTAGTAAATCCGGTCTGCTGAGATCTCTTTTTGAAAGTACGAGCTCCCTTGTCAGTAGATACGGACTCGACGTCAACTAACTGTAAGAGAGAAAATTTAGAATCTCTATAAGTGTTAATCTGAGTCTGAATATCTTCGGGAACGGTGTAACCGCCGTCGGCGTTAGTTCCCTCGCTCATTGTCTTAGGCTGATAGAAACCATTTCTAGCGGACTGAGCGAACGCTTTCATAGCGTCCTCCGGAGTTTTCTCTCCTTTTTCGCTCTTTTCTTCTGGATCTTCTGTTTTTGTCTGAGTTGGATCAACTGTAACCGGAGCTTTTTCGGACTCGAAAAGTCTCTTTTCTGCCTCAAACTCTTTCATAATGTCGTCCGCCTCGTCCATGGCTTTATTAAAAGCCTCGAGATCCTTTGTTTCGCCCTCCATGAAAGCCTTAGCCTCTTTCACTTTTGCGTCATGTTTTGCTAATAAATCTCTCATTTTCTTGTTCATAAGATTATTTACCTCGTTTTCTTTCCGGCTATTCGCCTAAAATAAGTTTGATTTGTGCATTAGAAAAGGCGTCCGCTACTCGTAATCGAGCATTTGCGACCGCCTCTAGTGCTTTTTCTTTTTCCGGATCATTCTCCGGTGGATTATCGGTTGGAGTAGTTTCCTCGGTCTTTTCCGTAGGATCCTCGTCCTCAACCTCTTTATAGGACTTGGTAGTCCCGGCTCTTGGCTGAGCGGGTACGGCTACAAGTGAAACCTCGTAAGCCTCTTTAGCTCCGTCCAACGTAAAGTAACAAGTTTTTTTACCGTCTTTGGTGTTGTATTCACGTCCCCAAAAATGAGGACAATAAGTTTTTGCGTTATCAGTTCCGCAAATACTACAAAAAGCGTGTTTCGCTTTGCACCCGGTAGAGACTTCTCTCTTGATCCCCGCCTCGATCTCAGCGATAAGATCCTCGTTTGACTTAGTTCTTATCATGTAACATTTGAGCTCTAAGGTCGTATAGGTCTCGTCACTTGCAACGGCGACCTTACTTGTAGGATCTTCGATCAACTCAGAGTCGAAAACTCTCGCGATCTGATTGTCAGCTTTTCGAGCATGATCCTTAATTACGGTCTTTCCGACGTATAATTTTTTAAGATCCTTTAGAGCGTTAATACTAAAAGGCTCAAAATTACGATCGTCCAAACCATTGTCGCAAGCCTTAATCTTAAAGATGAAAATACTTTCTTTAGTCTGAGGTTTGAGAGCTAGCTTGTTGATCTTTCTAAGATCTTCGTCGGTCACGTCCGGGATTGTTACGTCTCCGGATTTGATAACGACTCCATTAGGGACTTTAACTCTTTCGTCGTTAATGACATTTGCCATAGGTTCTCCTCCTTTCCGTCATTATTTTGTGTTGCGTCTTTTCGGTACTGTATGCCGGCAAGATCTACCGGAATACTTGCACCGTTGCCGAGGAGCTTATCGCCTCCCGGTTTATTTTCTAAATCCAATAAGGCTCTAGCCTCGTTTGGAGTATAGATAAAGTTACCAACCGCCGACGCGAGCGTCTCGATCTGAGTCTTAAGATCTGCTCGTAAAATAACGGCGACGTTAAATTTAGCCGTAAGACCGCTTTTTGACTCCTCACGACTAAACAATTTATAGCTAATTTCTTCCTCGTACTGTTTGAGAATATAGAGGAGAGTATCTACATAAAAGCTAAGTTGCTGAGCCTCGGCGGACGCATAGGAACTTTTTTCATAGTCCCCGATCTGATAAGGCTTGATCCCA
The DNA here is from genome assembly GCA_028689545.1 of Parabacteroides sp. Classification (GTDB taxonomy): domain Bacteria; phylum Bacteroidota; class Bacteroidia; order Bacteroidales; family Tannerellaceae; genus Parabacteroides. The sequence continues at coordinate 3,161 of JAQVCX010000019.1, read as the reverse complement.
AACGCCGACGCAATTTGTAAAGCTGAGTAACGCTTGATCTCCAAAAACTGAGAGTCGGTCAACTTCATATTGAGAGGCTCGACTTTGGATCCAAGAGGAATTGGGATAAGGTTCTCAACGCCTTTCGTCTTGTTCTCGGCGTATCTCTGAATACCGTCGAGGTACGCTTTTACGTTATCGTCGTTAAGATTTCCGGTATATTGGACGACGACTTTACTTACAAAACCGTTATCATACAAGCGATTTAGCATATTTTGAGACTTGACGTTTCCGTCTATCGTAGTTCTCAAGATGTCTCGGACACTTAATCCGGAGATACCGTCGAACGAGGTCGAGGTCTTAAAGTGTAAGATCTCCTCGGATCCAAACGTCAAATACTGACCGGATCCGGAATAGACATAATAAATGTCCCTTTGATCTCGTAACATCTTAGCGTCGTCGATTACGATTTGAACTTTGTCGGACTCGAGGATCCATAGTTTCATATTTTCCCCGGCTCCGTCGATCAAGACGTAAGCGTTACCGTAATGATTACAATTAAACTCGACCGTAGACCAAAACGACGTTGACGTCATGTAAGGATTAGGTCGAGTCCGTAGAACGTTATAAAGCGGGTGGTCGTAGGCGGTCATTACTCCGCCGTTTACCATATCGTTTTTAAGCACCTTAAGAGGTAGCTTACCGATCGCCTCGCTTAAAACTTTCATACAAGCGAAATAGGTCGCCTCGTTAATTGCTCGAGGTTTCCGTTTATCTACCCCGAGGAAGTCGAGGAGATTATTTAGCTCGATTGTTGATCGGGGAGCGATCGCCTTAGCGAGTGCAACCCTAAAATTTTTAAATGCTCCCAATTTTTAAACCTCCTTTTTTGGTTTCCAACCCATAGCCTCGAGGTAGGCGTCCATTTCGGACTCTACGTTTACGAGCTCGGTTTGTTTATTCTTTAAGATCATCGTATGAGCGTCGATCAAAGCGTCGTCCGGATCGATACGTTTTGTAAGAGAGTGAGGTTCCTTATCGATCTTGACCTCGTCGAAACTGTTTTTAACGATCTTAGCGTTAACCATAGACCAAGATAAGAGCTCGTCCTCCTCGTTGTAGTGGAGTTTTCCGCTCTTAATCAGTAATTGGACGTCGACCGTAGCGTCATTTAGGAACCTAGCCGACTGAGTTATCATCATGAGAGGACAACCGAAGTCCTCGAGATCGGCAAGAATACCGTCGGCGTTATGCGGATCGTATGCGACACCGTTAAACGTCAGATCGTAAGCCTCTCTCAGTTCTTTAAGGTAGGAAATAATAAACTTGTAATCATTCTTAAAGTCTGACTCCCCACCGGTTACGCTTATAAGCTCTTTTTGTTCCCAAACATCGTAAGGAGCTAGATCGCTTATGATATGCTCCTCCATTCTGCCTCTAGGCATGAATGAATGACTATGAACAAAATACTCGTCGCCCGGATCCTCGAACTCTAAGACCGTAGTCGTAAGATCTCCACCGGAGGAAAGATCCAAGCCAACCCAACAAGAGCGTCCTCGGTAATCGTCGAGCGTCTTTTTGACGCCTCCGTCTTTCCATTTCTCCGGATCAACAAACACATTCTCGAAATTTCTTACCCAAACGTTAAGACGCTTAATAAGGAAATCTCGGAGATCCATACCGCCCATATCTTTAGCGGTCTGAGCGTCTCGTCTTAATTGCTCCATTCCGGACTCGGTACGAGCTAGGATCGGGTTCGCTTTGATCCAATTACTCTCGTCCCAAGGATCGTCGTCGTCATTGATACAATAGATGTCGACGAAAAAATCCTCAGCGATCGAGATACCGTTGAGGATTGAAATACAATAGCTATCCATTTCATAACAAAACGAGTTTAGCTTATTTCCTCGCGTTGTAATCATAGAGACCAAGGTCTCAGCGAGGGAGCTAGTTCCGTTGTAGATAGCCTTATATATTGAATTGTCTTTGTGTTGGTGGATCTCGTCGATCGAGCTAAAGATCGATCTAAATCCGTCGTCAAGACCGGACTCTCGAGATAACGCCTCGATCACACACATCGTATTTATTGCCGTGATCGTGGATTTATAATCTTGGATCTTGAACATATCCGCAAGATCCGGATCGGTTCGGATAAACTTAGCGATCTCGTCCCAAGCTAAGCGAGCTTGTCGTTTCTTGGTCGCAACCGTGAAAAGTTTTCCGTATTGATAACCGGAAAATCCGGCGATGTAAGATCCGGTAATACCATTTTGAAAGGTCTTACCATTTTGTCGAGCCATGGTCTTATAAGATCTACGAAATCGGCGATAGCCGGTAGTCTTGTGGATCCAACCGAAAGGGACTCCAAGATCGAACGCTTGACACTCATAAAGTTTAAGCGGTCTCGGTTCTGTACCCTCGGCGATCGTCAGCGTTTCGGCATAGTCGATAATATTTTCGCTTAGCTCTGGTCTCCACTCATACGGAAAAGAGGGATCATTTTTAAGGGATCTCTCTAAATCCTTGAGGTGTCTCTCACAAGCTAAATAGTGAAGTCTACCCGCGACGACCTTACCGGAGACAACCTCCCGGGCGTAAGTGGTCGCCCGATCTTTATATCCGTTTACTGTCAACCGTTGCCGACTTTCTTCTCGAATTTCTGAAACTTATTGACCTTTTGAGATACAATCGGTTTCGGATCCGGGACAACTAATTTACATCGACTCGAGATCGTGAGTCCAAGCTCCGAGCCTCGACGAGAGCACTCGTCAAAATATCTCTTTTGCATGATCGAAAGTTTATTCATTTCCTCGATCGTAAGACTTCGACCTCTTAATTTGCGGGTTATTTTTTCGTAAGAGTCCTTAGCAATCACATACTGAGCGAGCGTATCGACGTCGAGGTTTGTCATGATCTTAATATCGATCAACTGATCCGCGATCCGTCTAAACTCGTCTTGTTGTTTTTTCGTAAGAATACTCGGAGGAGTGACATTATCGCTAGGAGCTTTGATTTCCTCAAGCTCACGTTTTGCGATCTCCTCTTTGGTTAAATGCTTATTGCCTTTCGCTTGAATGAGTGCGATCGGCTCTTTTGGTCTCGCCATAAAGCCACCTCCTTATTGTGAAACTTTACGAGAATTGTAAAATTTGTTCATTTGGGGAGTTTTTTCTACGGAAACC
>JAQVCX010000126.1 GCA_028689545.1 Parabacteroides sp. | reverse complement strand
CTTATTGTCGAATTGCAAGTTCTGGCTGGAGGAGTATAAGTTCGATGGTTTCCGTTTCGACGGCGTGACCTCCATGCTTTACTACAGCCATGGCTTAGGCGAGGCTTTCTGTAATTACGGCGATTATTTTAATGGCCGTCAAGATGGCGATGCGATCGCTTATCTCACCTTGGCCAATAAATTGATCCATGAGGTGAACCCGGGCGCTATAACGATCGCCGAGGAGGTGAGCGGTATGCCGGGCTTGGCAGCCAAGGCGGAGGATGGTGGTTATGGCTTTGATTATCGCATGGCCATGAACATCCCGGACTATTGGATCAAGACGATCAAGGAAAAGAAGGATGAGGATTGGCATCCGTCTTCCATCTGGTGGGAGACGACGAACCGTCGTGCCGATGAGAAGACGATCAGTTACGCCGAGAGCCACGACCAGGCCTTGGTGGGTGATAAAACGATCATCTTCCGCTTGATCGATGCCGATATGTATTGGCATATGCAAAAAGATGACCATAATTTCGTGGTAGATAGAGGGATCGCCTTGCATAAGATGATCCGTTTGGTTACGGCTTCTACCATTAATGGCGGTTATCTGAACTTCATGGGAAATGAGTTCGGGCATCCGGAATGGATCGACTTCCCGAGAGAGGGCAATGGATGGTCTTGCAAATACGCTCGCCGCCAATGGGATTTGGTGGACAACTTGGACTTGAAGTATCATTTCTTGGGCGATTTCGACCGTGAGATGTTGGAATTGATAGGAGACGTGAAGAATTTCCAAGATACCCCTATCCAGAAGGTTTGGGATAATGATGGCGATCAGATATTGGCTTATATGCGTAAAGACTTGGTCTTCGTGTTCAACTTTAGCCCGGCGAAATCGTTCACGGATTACGGTTTCTTGGTCCCGAAGGGAGAATATGAGGTCGTATTGAACACGGACGCTACCCGTTTCGGGGGCTTTGGCTTGGCTGATGATGCCATAAGGCATTTCACGCAACTGGATCCGTTATATAAGAAAGAAAAGAAAGAATGGCTGAAACTTTATATCCCGGCACGTAGCGCCGTCGTATTAAGGAAAGTGAAGGCCAGAAAGTAAAACTCTATACACAAAACACGTTATGTTATATCCATTTACATTTAAGCCGATCCTCAAAAAGGTGATTTGGGGCGGTTCTGATATCTGCCCGTTTAAGGGTATTACTCCGGTTGAGAATGGTGTAGGCGAGAGCTGGGAGCTTTCTCATGTTGAGGGAAATTATTCAATCGTCGGTAATGGTGAGTTGGAAGGCAAGTCTTTGGATGAGCTGATCCGCTCTTATGGCAAGGAGTTGCTGGGAGAGAAGGTGCTGGAGAGATTCGGGACGACTTTTCCGTTGCTTATCAAGTTTATCGATGCCCGTGATAATTTATCCATCCAGGTTCACCCGGATGATGAGTTAGCGAAAAAGCGCCACAATTCTTTCGGTAAGACGGAGATGTGGTATGTGATCAAGGCGGAGAAAGGCGCTGGCCTGTATTCCGGTTTCTCTGAGCAAATCGACGCTGAGGAATACGTGAAACGAGTGGAGAACAATACGATCATGGATGTACTTCAACGTTACGACGTAAATGAAGGCGATGTATTCTTCTTGCCGGCGGGACGTGTACATGCGATTGGAGCGGGTTGTTTTATCGCCGAGATTCAGCAGACCAGCAACATCACGTATCGTATTTACGATTACAACCGTAAAGATGCGAACGGCAACGGTCGTGAGCTGCATACGGAGTTAGCGAAAGACGCGATCGATTATACGTTGTATCCGGACTACCGCACTCACTACAAAGCGCATACGAATGCCACGGTAGAGTTGGCCGACTGTAAGTATTTCACGACAAACCTTTTGGATCTGGACACGATTATGGTTCGTGACTTCTCTGATCTGGATTCTTTTGTCGTTTATATTTGTATGGCGGGTAAGGCTTCTATCCGTGATAATAAAGGAAACGAGATCTTTGTTCACCAAGGTCAAACCGTCCTGATCCCTGCGGACACGGAGGTAGTAACCATCTCTCCGGCTCCGGGAGCTAAGTTCATGGAGACTTATATCGGTCAATAAAGTAAGAGATTGGTAGAATAAAAAGAGGGTGTGCCAAGTCTGATAAACCAGACACGGACACATCCTCTTTTTTTTAGTATGGTAGGGGTATCTTATTCTTCTATCCTACTCGGATAGGGATAAAAAGACAACCCGTTATACATAAATCGATAAGTAGGGACATTAACGCCGAGCTTCTCCGCTTGACGAATCACATATCCTGTCAATGTTTCCAACTCTGTCTTTTTCCCGGCGAGAAAGTCACTATGCATGGAAGTCGTGGAGCCGGCCGGCATCATCTTTTGCATCTCGATGGAAGTATAGACGATGTCATCGGGCAAACAGACTCCCATAGCCTCCGCTACGCTTTTTAATTCCGTACCCAAGGCGATAAACTGATCGATATGCAAGGCTAGCACTTCATCGATAGGCTGGTTGAAGAAGCTCGTGGCCGTAGCCGCCGTAGAGATCATGAAGAATTTCTTCCAGACGCGTAGATCTATATCCGCAGGATTGAAAGCGTTTAACTGGGCATACGTAATTAACTTTAGCAACTCGGTTTGCTTCTCTTTGTCCGCGTCTTTATTACCAAAGAAAATACGCTCCTTCAAGGAGAATTTCTCGACGACACCCGGCTCTGTCAAACGGGAACCGATATAAACACATCCTTTCCATACCTCTTGCCCGGGTAGTATATTATGAATCCGTTCTTCGATATCCAATCCGTTTAGCAAGGGGATGATAACGGTCTCTGGTCCGATAACAGGCTTTAGCTGCTGGATGTTTTCTTCCAGATCGTAGCTCTTCGTACAACAGAAAAGATAGTCTACCGGCCCTATCTCGGCGGGATTATCGGTGGCTAGTGCCGGAGCCGTATGGATTGTCCGGATACCCTTTTGTATCAGTAGACCGTTTTCACGGATAGCCTTTAGATTTTCTCCGCGGGCGATAAAAAAGATATCCGCTTTTATTGTCCCTTGATAACGGGCGGCGATCATACCTCCGTAATAACCGCCCACCGCACCGATACCTGAAAACGCTATTCTTAATTTAGCCATACTATTATATTCCTTTTATTTGCAAATATGAGAAAAAAAGGATCAGATCTCTCCAAGTTGAAATTATTTAACAAACCGGCAAGAAGAGTTCCAGGTCTTCGTCCACGCTACCTATTCCGGCGATCCCGAAATTATCGACCAATACTTTGGCTACATTCGGCGACAGGAACGCCGGTAATGTCGGTCCGAGGTGAATGTTTTTTACGCCTAGGTAGAGTAGGGCGAGTAATACGATTACCGCTTTTTGCTCGTACCATGCGATATTGTATGCGATAGGTAATTCATTGACATCATCCAGCCCGAAGATCTCTTTTAGCTTGAGGGCGATCATCACCAATGAGTAACTGTCATTGCATTGTCCGGCATCTAATACCCGTGGAATCCCCCCGATCTCCCCTAAAGGCAGTTTGTTGTAACGGTATTTGGCGCAACCGGCGGTTAATATGACGGTATCTTTCGGTAATTTCTCGGCAAATTCGGTATAGTAGCTACGGCTCTTCATTTTTCCGTCGCAACCGGCCATGACAAAGAATTTACGTATCGCTCCCGATTTTACGGCATCGATCACCTTGTCGGCTAATTGGAATACCTGCTCGTGAGCGAACCCGCCGATGATTTCCCCGTGTTCGATTTCCGTTGGAGGGGCGCATTTCTTAGCGTGTTCGATTAACGAGGAGAAATCCTTAGAGCCTCCGGGCTTACGATCGGCGATATGTGGGAATCCTTCGAACCCGGTAGAGCCGGTCGTATAAACCCGATCGGCGTAAGTGGCGGAAGAACGGGGAGGGACAATACAGTTGGTCGTAAACAGGACAACTCCATTGAATGTCTCGAAATCGGATGTTTGTTTCCACCAAGCGCTACCATAGTTCCCGACAAAATGCTTGTACTTCTTGAAAGCCGGGTAATAATGTGCGGGAAGCATCTCGCTATGTGTATAGACATCTACGCCCGTACCTTCGGTTTGTTCCAGCAAGTCTTGAATATCTCTCAAGTCGTGCCCGCTGATAAGTATACCCGGGTTCTTTCCCACGCCGATATTCACTTTCGTGATTTCCGGATTGCCATAGGTGGAAGTATTCGCTTTATCTAATAAGGCCATGGCTTTTACCCCGTATTCGCCGCAGGTGAGCACCCATTGGGTTAAATCGGCGACGGTCAGGTCCGATTGAGTCGTCGCTACCAAGGCATCTTGCATAAAGGCATGGAGGCTGGTATCCTCGAAACCTAGGTTGTAAGCGTGCTCCACATAGGCGGCTATACCTTTTACCCCATAAGTGAGTAATTCACGTAGAGAACGGATATCCTCGTTCTCTGTGGCGAGAATACCTGCTTCTTTCGCTTTGAGCTCCATTTCCTCCACGTTGTCCGATTTCCAAGTCAGGCAATCGCAGGTTAAGGAAGGGTGGATTCCCAGTTGATGCAGCTCGTTGAGAAGGTTTTCCCGTAGCTGATAGGCCTCCTTGATCTTTGATACGAATCTGGATGAATCGAAATTGGCGTTTGTGATGGTCATGAAAAGTCCGTCAACGATAAACTTATTGGCCGTGGATGATTCCACGCCTTGCTTGCGTAAAGTCGTTGTTAATTTGGAGACTCCCTTCATTAAGTACATCAGCAAATCTTGTAATCCGGCCACTTCAGCGGTCTTACCACATACACCTTTTAATATACAGCCCTTTCCTTGGGCGGTTTCTTGACATTGATAACAGAACATAGCTTTTATTTTTTTAGTTTATCGCGAATGTAGGGGGTAGAAGGCGTTTAATCTGTAACAGTTGTTACACTCTTTGATTATTTTCTTTATCTTTATCCGCAAAAGGAAGTTTTATGAATCTGAGTGTATGTCCTATTTGCGGAAAATTGTCTGAGGAAGAGCAAACCGCTCTTTTCAGTTCGTTGGATTATTCGACAAGGTCGTTTAAGAAAGGTGACAGGGTGGCTCGTCAGGGAGATACCTTGTCTTCGCTTTATCTATTGAGTAAAGGACGGGTAAAGACGGAGATGATCACTGAAAGCGGGACGGTTCTGGAAGTAGAGACTTTATCGGCGCCTACTCCCTTGGCCTCCGCGTTCTTATTTGCGGAAAATAATCGCTTTCCGGTAGATGTTATCGCCTTGGAGGAATGCGAGATCCTTTTAATACCCAAGAATGCGGTGATGCGTTTGCTGGCGACAAACGAGCGTTTCCTTCAAAGCTATATGGCTTTTAACGCCAACCGGACACAATTCCTTTCTGAACGTCTTCAATTATTATCGATTAAGACCATTAAAGGCAAACTGGCTTACTATATACTTAAACGTATTCAAAAGGATCATTATAAGCAGGATCGTAACCAAACGGAGCTTTCGGAATACTTTGGAGTAGCCCGTCCATCATTGGCCCGTAGTTTCTCGGAGATGATAGAGGAAGGAGCCATTTCCCGGGAAGGGAAAATAGTTGATATGAATAAGCTGAAAAGCTACGTGCTCTGAAAATCTATCTGCCGATGAATGATCGTTCGGCGGTGACGAATCAGGGCAACCACGTCAAGATCCACCTCTTTGTTGAATACGTATTCGTTATCGATTTTGGTCGCCAAATTGTATATTTTTAAAAAACCGATCGCATAGTAGTTCGCTTTACTATCTATAGAAACGGCAATTACTATTAATAGAAATACGAAATACCATCCATAGAAATTGATGCCTTTATCGGCGCTTTTTTATTAATATCTAATTATCAGGCAGATAAGTTGCAACTTAGATATATTGGACTTATTGTATTTTTTATGGATTAGATTTGATGCGGTTGCCCCCGGTTTATCCACACGATTCTTTATATAAATTGTTTTTTTTGAAAATAGTTATCGTTTTATGGTTGTTAATCCAAATAGAATGCTTTTCTTTGCATCGTGAACAAAAGATAGTTTGTATAGTTCTTTTATCTTTTAGCATTTATTCATCAGCGATGATAATACTTTCTTCTAGAGATCGACTTCACCAACCATCCTTGTTTTATTATTAATTTTTTATTTTTTATATCATTTTCGTATGAATATTTACATTGGAAACCTGAATTATCGGGTAAAAGAATCAGACTTACAGCAGATTCTGGAAGAGTATGGTGTTGTAGAATCAGTTAAAGTTATTGTTGACCGTGACACAAAACGTTCTAAGGGCTTCGCTTTCGCGGAGATGCCTAACGCTGAAGAGGCTCAAAAAGCTATCGAAGAGTTGAACCAAGCTGAGTACGAAGGTCGTCAGATGGTTGTTAAAGAAGCTATCCCTAGACGTTAAGTTTTAGAAGAAATAAAACTTCAGAAATAAAATGGAAAAGCGGGGAAACGAGGTGAAAACTTCTGTTTCCCCGCTTTCTTTGTTCCGTGCGTTTTGTTTATGTTCGCGATAAATTTTAAGAGTGATGAAGAATATAGGTGTTAGGGGTCTCATTGTGGGTCTTTGCTTGATGGGATTAGGGGGCTGGTCTGCCTCGCTGAGGGCGCAGATAGTGGATCGTGTCTATAAGACGGATTATCATATCGACCCGGAGAAGGCCCGGGAGCTGTCCGTGGAGCTGGATAATATCAGTTTTTTTAAGGATAACGAGTATGCCGGGAAGTTTACCAAAGGCTATACGCTGCCGGGGCTTTGGGTACAGGGTAAGGCGGTTTATTATCCTTTACGGAATATCAAGTTGGAGGCGGGCGTGCATATGTTGATCTATCATGGGGCGAATAAATATCCGAGCATGGCTTATCAGGATATCGCTTACTGGAAGGGAGACCAATATCAAAAAGGGGTGCATGTATTGCCCTATTTCCGGGCGCAGATGGCCCTCTCGGATCATGTGAACATCGTGCTGGGAGATCTTTACGGCGCTTCCAACCATAATTTGGTGGAGCCGATCTATAATCCGGAATTGAACTTGACCTGCGATCCCGAGATGGGCTTGCAGTTGTTGTATGACTCGAAGGCGTTCGACTTGGATGTGTGGGTGAACTGGCAGAGCTTTATTTTCCGGAAAGACGTGCATCAAGAGGCGTTCACCGTCGGGATCTCTTCACGGGTGAAGTACAACGATCCGGCTTCCCGTTTCCATTTCTATACCCCGGTGCAAGGATTGGTGCAGCATAGGGGAGGCGAGATCGATACGATCTTCAATAATTCCGTGCAAACCTTGATGAATGGGGCGATCGGTGTCGGTGGTGTATGGAATACCGGGCATCCGATTTTCAAGAACGTGAACGTGGAGCTGGATGCTACTGGTTATTATCAGCAGGCGGGAGAGCTCTGGCCTTTTGATAGCGGATATGGCTTATACGCCCGTGCCTCTGCCGATATCTATGATTTCCGGGTGAAAACGTCGTATTGGACTTGCGAGGATTTCGTCTCTATGTTCGGTAGCCCGTTTTTCGGAGCGGCCTCGATGATTGATAAGGGGGTTACGTTCGACCGTCCGCGGATGATCTATCTGGGGGTGGAATATTCCCGGAAGCTGGCGAAAGGTTTCTCGATAGGGGTGGATGTGGACGTTTTCCATCATCTTTCCGGAGATATGAATGACGCGGAGGGAATCAAACAACCGATGGGAAGCGCTACGAGTTTTACGGCAGGGGTTTACATGCGTATCAACCCGTCTTTCCTGATTAAAAAATTCTGATTATTACCTTTATACAGAAACACAGTAGTATTCGATTGTGAATACTACTGTGTTTTTATATGAATACTATTGTGTTCAGCCGTGAATACAATAGTGTTTTTATTCAATCACTAAATCGATCTTTTTCAGTGCCTTATCGTTCGAGGAACCTCCATATAGGATTTGGTATTTACCCTGGCGTACCTCCATGGTCTGTGTATTGTCATTGAAGGATTGGAAGGCTTTCGGTTCCAATTGGATGCTAATCGGTTGCTCGCTGCCCGCCTTCACGTTCACACGTTTGAATGCTTTCATCGCTTTTAGCGGTCCGGCAGGATCGTTCGGGTTCTTGATATAGATCTGAGCTACCTCGTCACCATCCATCTTGCCCGTATTGGCGATATCGAAGGAGAGGGTAACCGATTCGTTGGAAGCGATCTTATCCTTTGACAACTTGGCGTTCTTGTAATCGAATGTCGTATAGCTCAAGCCGTAACCGAACGGATAAAGCGGAGTCTGCGTCATGTAACGGTAGGTGCGGCCCTTCATGCTGTAATCCTGGAAGTCCGGAAGCTGATCTACGGATTTATAGAACGTGATCGGCAAGCGTCCGGCCGGATTATAGTCCCCGAATAAAACGTCGGCCACGGCTGTCCCTCCTTCTTGTCCGCCATACCAAGCGTTCAAGATGGCGTTTACATGATCGTTCTCCCAATTCAATGCCAACGCGCTACCCGTACATACCACGTATACTACGGGTTTCCCGGTAGCCACCAGGGCTTTGACCATCTCTTTCTGTATGGCTGGTATCTCTATATTCGTACGGTCGCCTTTCCGGAAACCTTCAGCGTCCACCGGCATTTCCTCTCCTTCCAGACGTGGAGAGATACCGCCTACGAATACGATGACATCAGCGTCTTTAACCTTGTTGGCTGTAGCTTGGAAGTCTACGGGTGTGCGTACGCCTACCGTAAAGTTCAGGTCGGCGCTACCTGTGCGTTGCATATAT
>JAQVCX010000125.1 GCA_028689545.1 Parabacteroides sp. | reverse complement strand
GATGGCGACGAGATCAAAGGTAACCAAGTGCGCGTGAAAGTCGTAAAGAATAAGGTGGCCCCTCCCTTCCGCAAGGCTGAGTTCGATATCATGTTCGGTCAAGGTATCTCCCATTCCGGCGAGATCATCGATCTTGGCTCCGAGCTGAATATCATCAAGAAGAGCGGTTCGTGGTACAGCTACAACGACACCAAATTAGGACAAGGACGCGACGCAGCAAAACAATGTGTTGAGGACAATCCAGAATTGGCAGAGGAACTATCCGGATTAATATTTGAGGCCCTAAAAGCCAGCAAGTAATTTGCGGACGGTGTGTCAAATGAATAGTACCGGACGCAGATGACGCAGAACACGCAGACTGACGCAGATTTATCTTGTTAAAATATCTGTGTCAATCTGCGCTCGTCTGCGTCATCTGCGTCCCATAAAGTACACCCCCTATACGAAGCTATAATGAGTAATAAAGGCAAATATCGTTTACTTTGCAATACGGAGAAAAACATACCGATCTTCTCTCAGGATTGGTGGTTGGATACGGTTTGCGGAGACAAGAGATGGGATGTCTTGCTTATAGAACAAAAGGGAAGGATACAGGCAGCCCTCCCCCTTTACATCCCTCATCCCGATATTGTCTCAATGCCCTCTTACACCCAGACGATGGGTCCCTGGTTCGCCGCGAGTTCCTCCGACACGAAATACACCACCGAGTTAGGACGACGTCAAGAACTATGCAAACAATTCACGGAAGAGCTAAAACGCTATCCGCATTTCCTTCAGAATTTCAATTACGACATTACGGATTGGCTTCCGTTTTATTGGGCGGGGTATAACCAAACGACACGTTATACCTATTTATTAAAAAACATCCAGGATCATCAAGCGGTATGGGAGAATATGAGCTCCAATATCCGGCGAAATATAACGAAAGCCCAGAATAAATACCATATATCCGTAAAAAAAGGGATTCCCTTGGATGAGTTCCTGGCCGTACAAGCCCAGACATTCGACCGCCAGCACCTGCGGATCAAAGAAGACACGAATGTGCTGAAAGACTTGATCGCCACTTGCCGGCAAAGGGGACAAGGTGATTTATGGGGAGGTTATGACGAGCAAGGCCATTTACATGCGGCCGCTTTCATCGTGTGGCAAGACCGATCGGCTTACTACCTCGCTGGAGGAGGAAATCCTATCTATAGAGACTCCGGGGCGCAAGGTTACGTCTTATGGGAATGCCTGCGTTTCGTCTCTCAATTTACGACTTTATTTGATTTCGAAGGTTCCATGCTACCCGGGGTAGAACGTTTCTTCCGGGAGTTCGGAGCTATTCAAACTCCATTCTTCACAATATCCAAGGGGAATTTGAGTTTATTAGATAGAGCACGCATTAAACTAAGCAAATGGATATGAAAAATCGCACGCTACATTATATTATACGTTTCCTTGTGGGAGATGACGCTCCTAGCGAGCTGGTAGAAACGATCGGGTACACGGCCGATCCGAATAAATTCGACCGATACAACGTCGTTATCATTCCCTCCGGCTTCTTCGAAGACCAGACATACGGGACTCCCGCTTCCTTGCCCGAACCTCCCTTGCAAGAGGTTCAAGGCATCCCTTTATTATTCGGCTCACCGAAAGAGGAGTGGATAGGAGATACATGGGTGGTTCATGCCGATATTATCGCAAGCACCTATTTTCTTGTTTCCAGATACGAGGAGATGGTACGGCGCGGACTGAGGGATGAGCACGGACGGTTTCCCGGAAAAGAGTCCTTACCCTACCGGGCCGGTTTCCTGCATCGGCCGATCGTGGATGAATACCGCATGCTGCTCCATCGTTGGTTGCGCCAATCCCGGTTACGCGTACCCGAGGTAAAAAAGCAAATCCGAAAGGTCTACCTCACGCACGACGTAGATTCTCCGACTCTATATCGTTCGTGGAAGGGGTTGATACGGTCCATTAGAGATAAAAGGGGCTTATATAAATCCATTCAAGGTAAATTCGGTTCCCTTGAGAAAGACCCGTTTTATACCTTCCCTTGGTTCTTTCGCCAGAATAGTATCCTTCAAGACTTGATCGGGAAGGAACAATGCCACCCCATCCTATTTATCCGGAGCGGGGGGAAGGCCAAACACGACAAACCTCATTACGATTTGAGGAATAAAGATATACGCAAATTGATAAAAAGCGCTCTGGAGCATAATGTAACCATCGGTTTACATAGTAGCTACCAAGCGGGTACGACCCCCAGCCTTATCCGGAAAGAGAAAACCGAGCTGGAAGATTATATCGGTAAGAATATCCAATTCAACCGTCACCATTTCTTGGCAGTCCGTGAACCGGAAGATATGGAGCAAATAGAGGCCGCGGGGGTTACGGACGATTTCAGCATGGGTTACGCCGATGTCTCCGGATTCCGGCTGGGAACTTGCTATCCGGTTCGTTGGATCAATCCAATCACCCGGCGGCTATCCCCTCTCCAACTACATCCGCTTATTATAATGGATTGTACCCTAGAAGAGGAGAAATATATGGGATTGGATTTTGACAGGGCTTCAATCTATTGCCGGAATTTAGTGGAACAAGTAAATAATGTAGGAGGTGAATTGGTTTTACTATGGCATAATGACTCCGTACAAGAAGGGTCCGGAAGTTATTTACGTAAATTATATGCCCAACTATTAAAGCAATTGACGGTACAGTTGACGGTTGACAAGTGACAACTAAACCGTCTACTGTCAACGAATAAAAGCAAAAAAGAATGATTACTAATTGTAAAAATATTTTAGTCCTCGCCCCTCATACGGATGATGGGGAACTTGGATTGGGAGGGACCATCTCACGCCTAATAGAAGAAGGTAAGAAGGTAACCTATGTGGCTTTCTCCACCGCACAGCAATCGGTACCCGAGGGGTTTCCGAAAGATATCTTGAAGACAGAAGTCAAGCTAGCGACCCAGACCTTGGGTATACTACCGGAAAACCTCATCATATACAATTACGAGGTTAGAAAACTAGGATACGCACGACAAGAGATCTTGGAGGAGTTAATACGCCTGAAAAAAGCATCCGATTTTGATCTGGTCTTCATCCCTAGCTTGCACGACATCCACCAAGATCATACAACGATCGCCCAAGAAGGCCTGCGAGCATTCAAAAACACGAATATATTAGGTTATGAATTAATATGGAATAACCTGACATTCAACACGCAATGTTTCGTGAAGCTGGCAGAACGCCATATCGATGCGAAAGTAGAATCATTGAAAGCCTATAAATCGCAGGGAGCGAGAGATTATCTATCCAAGGACTTTATCTATTCATTAGCCAGAGCCCGAGGTGTTCAAGCGGGATGCACTTATGCGGAAGCGTTTGAAGTTGTTCGTCTATTCTTATAATACTGATTAAATCCATGAATAAACTCCTTATCATATGTGATATGTTCCCACCCGCTTTTGCCCCCAGAATGGGGTATCTATGCAAATATCTGACACGCATGGGATGGGAAGTCACCGTAGTGACAGAATACATAGAAGACAATACATTCGAATTTCTTATGGGGTATGCGAACGTGTATAGCATCCATTACTACAAGGCTTCAGGAAAGATCTCAAAACATATCGAATGGCTGTGGATCATGTTTCTAGACATCATGTTTGGCTATAAAGACCTAAAAATGATCAACGTATGCTTTCCCTTGTTAAAGACCAATCAATACAATGGGATATTGTGCAGCACGTATCGCACCTTTCCTTTAACCTCCGCCAAAACGTTAGCGCTTCATTTCAACCTTCCCTTCTTCGTGGATTTACGCGATATTATCGAGCAATACGCCTCCAACGAATATATATCGCATAAATTCCATACGTTTCCATGGCTAGACGCGTTCATCACAAAGCGATTTCGCAAACGGTTACTCAGAAAGCGAAACAACGCATTGAGGGTAGCGAATTGTGTCACGACCGTATCGCCTTGGCATGTAGAGATACTCAAGCAATACAATCCCAACGTAAAACTTATTTATAACGGATTCGATCCCGAGTTGTTCTATCCGCAACAAATCAAGACTTCGCAGTTTATCATCACCTATACCGGACGGTTGTTAAGCTTAGCGATCCGGAATCCGGAGTTATTATTCGCCGCCATCGCCCGTCTTACGGAAGACAAGGTCATTGCCCCCGAGACTTTCCGGGTTGTATGGTATACCGATCAAGAGTCCCGCTCCATCATCCACCAAGAGGCCGAGCGACAGGGGGTGCAATCATTCATGGATTATCATGAGTATGTACCGGCATCCGATATCCCTCTCATATTAAACAAAAGCTCGGTGCTACTTTCTTTGACGAATAAGTTTGACGCGTCCGGCCCTAAAGGCTTCATGACAACCAAGTTCTTTGAATCGCTCGCGGTAGAAAAGCCCATCTTATGCGTACGGAGTGACGAGGCTTACCTCGCCGATGCCATTAAGGAGACCTGTTCCGGACTGGCCGCTACCCACGTAGACGAGGTGTACGATTTCTTGAAACATTACTATGAGGAATGGAAGGAAAAAGGATATACGACCTCACCCGTCAATCGAGATAAGCTATCGAATTATTCCCGGAAAGAGCAAGCTAAACAATTCGCACGTATATTTGAGGAGATTTAAGCAGATGGATAAATACCTCAACATAGTATCGTTCAATATACCTTATCCCGCCAATTACGGAGGGGTCATTGATGTGTATTATAAACTGGAGGCCTTGCATGCTTGCGGCGTGAAACTCATATTACATTGTTTTGAATATGAACGTCCGCACGCACCGGAATTAGAAAGCATTTGCGACAAGGTTTTCTATTATAAACGCCGTACCGGGGTAATCGCCAACTTAACATGGCTCCCTTACAATGTATATAGCCGGAAAGATCATCGCTTGATCGACAACCTCTTACAAAATGATTATCCGATCTTATTTGAGGGACTCCACTCCTGTTATTATATGAGCGATCCCCGTTTAAGGAACCGGATGAAGATATTCAGGGAATGCAATATCGAGCATGAGTATTATCGCCACTTGGCAAAGTCGGGCAAAGGATTGGTTCGCAATACCTTTTTCCGGATCGAGGCCATGCGTTTCCAAGCCTATCAGAAAGTAGCCCGGTACGCGAATCTGATAATCGCCGTATCCACGACAGACGCGGACTATCTACGAGAGCAATTTCCCAATCAAAGGATCGAGTTCGTTCCTTGTTTCCACGAAAATAACCAGGTTACGGCCGAACCGGGGCAATCCGATTATATCTTATATCACGGCAAGCTATCCGTTATCGAGAATGAGCGAGCCGTGCTATTTCTCATCAAGCATGTTTTCAGCCAAATAAAACATACCTGCATCATAGCGGGCATGAACCCGACCCGTTTGATACGAGAGGCAGCCGCTCCTTTCCCGCATATTAAAGTAGAGGCAAATCCCAGTAAAGAACGCATGGACGAATTGATCCACAACGCACAGATCCATATGCTGGTCACATTTCAAGATACCGGCCTAAAACTAAAGCTTTTGAACAGCTTATTCGCCGGAAGGCATACGATTGTCAATCAACTCATGCTAGCGGGCAGCGGATTAGATTCATTGTGCCATATCGCCGATACGCCGGATGAGATGATACAAAGTTGCGAGCGATTAATGGCCCTACCAATAGATAAAGAGGCGATAGATAAACGAAAACAATTATTGTTTCCTGCTTTTTCCAATAGAGATCAAGGAAAGCGTTTATACAAGATGATATATGATGAAAGAGAATAGAAGTGATTTATTACATACATTAACCGAACGTTTGAAAGCGATCGACTATAATAAATTACCGATCAGCGATTATAATAAGCGATACATCGGCAACTTAAAGCCGGCGTTAAGCTATTTCATGCATATATACGCCGATTGCCTACAAAAAGGACTTCAAGCGATACAGCGCCCTATCTCCGATGTCACGTTAATCGATTATGGAGGAGGAACCGGCTTCCTTAGTATGCTGGCGAAATCCATGGGGATAGGACAAGTTATCTACATAGATCTTAACCCATCTTCCGTGGAAACGATCCGGCTACTGAAACAAAGAACAGGAATAGGCCCCGACATCATACTCCAGGGTAATTCAGATGTTCTGGCGGACTGGTGCGCAAGGAACAAAGTCTGTCCCCAACTCTTAATCGCTACGGACCTAATAGAGCATGTCTATGATTTGTCTTTGTTCTTCAAGGATCTAATCCAGATAAACGATTCCATGTATCTACTATTCACGACAGCCTCCACCCCATTCAACCCGCATATCCAACAACGGTTACATAAGATGATGGTCGGATGCGAAAGCGGATCTTTGGAATCTCCCAACTATTATACGTTACGAGAGCGATTCATAACGAAACTTTGCCCGGATTTCTCCCCAGAAGAGATAGAGACATGGGCTCTACAGACCAGAGGCTTGACCTATCCCGATATCCAAAAAGCGATCGAGGAAAAGAATCTGCCAACCCCGGAAGACCCATACAACACTTGCGATCCGGCTACAGGAAATTGGACCGAACGAATCCTCCCCATACAGGCTTACGAGGACTTATTGGCCCCTTACCAGTTCAAGCTTAAAGTAGAGAAAGGATTCTATAACGCAGATCGGAGCAACCGGGTTCTTTCCTTGATATGCAAAGGCATCAATGCCTTGATTCGCAACAGCGGCTCTTTTGGCTTTCTATTGGCACCATTCATCATTCTCTCCTGCGGTAAGGAGCGAGCGGATGCCGTCTAAAACATATCCGCGGGTCAAGTCCTCTGCTTTCAATACTTGGTCGTTCCACTGCAATAAATCAATGTCTATCGGCACACGCCCACAGGATTTATCTTCCGGCTTACGCCCGATGCGGCACTCTATATCTTTCAAGACATCCTTTATTTGCGTCGGGCTCTCCTCGCTATACAAGACAGCCACTCGATTCAAGAATGTAGTTGATGATAGTGGGCAATCGATCGGTTCCGTATAAACCGGCTCAGAAAACCGTATAAAAACAAAATGAGCACGCAGCATCTCCGCCGTGCGCTCCATGTTTTTCTCTTTATCCCAATTAGAGCCTAAGCACAACAGGACCCGGTTCCGTTTATTCTCCATCTCCGGCTAGAAACATTTAGTCATTCTTATGATCATTCAAGAATGTATTGATAAAACCGATCAACTTCACGAAGGAAGCGGAAAATTGTCCGGTATCGCTATTACGGATAGAGATAAATTTCTCCTTACCTTCCGTGGTAAATGAAACCTGATACATGATATCCCCTAAATCCCGGTTCGTCTCCTCCTCAAAACCATAAGAGTCTTTCATCTTAAAGAAATTACATTTTTGCAGAATCGGTTTTAAGGAAGCGAACTCCTCGTCGGTCAATGTCCCCTCCATTATTTTAGGATCTCGTTTCTTGGCGAAATTATCCATATAATAATTATACTCCTCGATACGGAATGTCTTGTCACTATCAAACAGGACCATTAGTTTGTAGTTATCTACACTTTCCATACTATAACTAAAAGAGAAATCCTTCAATTCTTTTTTACAGCCTGTAAAACAAGCAGACAGAAGGAGCAATAAGGTAGCGAACAAAGTAATTCGTAGTTTCATTTGTCTAAAGTTCAAATTTGTAGCGCAAATATAATATAACTCGTCCACATACGGGCAGTTTTCGACGTAAAAAGATACTATCCACACTACCTTACGCTAGAATAGTGGCTTACCGATTTTTTCTCAATAAATCTCTTTAGATTAAAAAGAAAAAAGCTATCTTCAATACCCTACATAAATGCTTGCATACGAGCTTTTTCCAAGCGCTTTCAAATATCGGTGAAAAGTGCTTTCCAATATTTATATCGTTTTCAAGCACTCCAATTCCTTGATGAGTTCTATCACGTAGAGCATCTTCAATCCATAGATGATGCCGTAGATGACTTAATAGCTCTTTGTCATAAAAATGGAGGACAATTGCAATGATACTTTATCATGGAACAAAGTTAGATAAGAAGAATGGTCTATACATCCAGAGTCCATCGTATATCTATGAATTAGTAAAGAAAGAATATTTATCCGGAAGGATCTAAGGGCTACCTCCCAATCTTGAGCGTTTACAAAATAACAAATAATAAAACGAACACCAGAGAACTGTTCGCAAACGGCTCTATTCTCCAAGATATACTTTATTTTATCAGCGAGGATAGGTCTTGACATAAAAAGGGCGATATTCTACTTTCCACAAGCGGGAAGGTAAGGAATATCGCCCTTTGTTTAGTAAACCACCAATCTAGCGTCCCCGCTATTTATCAAGCAGTTACACAAGTTGTATATTTAAAAAAGTGATTTTGATGCAATATTTTGTTTATGCAACATCTGTTCTCTCCGTATTGAGGGGCTCATAGTTGCATGGTAGAAATGATTCATCGGCTTGCTTGCCAAACATGAATCTGGTTAGTATATCTTCTAAGTATTCTCCGAAGTTTATGTTATTTAATTTACAGCTTTCAAGTAAGCCGAACATAAACGCTATGTTTTGTGCGGCGAAATGGCTGCCTGTATGTAACTAGTTGCGATGATCTACCAAGTAAGCATCCACTAGATAATGACGCGCATGAAACCAGCAGACTTGACGGAGAAGATTCATCTCCGGCAGGTCGTTTACTATTGTAGTGTACTGCGGAGCACGATCGCAGATGAAGCCTTTGATTGAGGAGCCCTTGAATATTTTCTCCTCCTGCAATGAGTGTCCTCT
>JAQVCX010000124.1 GCA_028689545.1 Parabacteroides sp. | reverse complement strand
GTGACAGTTGATAGTTGCGACAAGCGGTAAGGCTATTGACTGTCACTTGCCAACTATCCACTCGTTTGATAGTTTGAAATTGGTATTTTAGGGTGAATATTGCAAACTCTGTATTGCAATATACAAAAGATTACTTATCTTTGTCCCGTTTAATAAATGGATAAGAGGCAATGAAAAACTGCCCACTGTCCATTGTCAACTATCAATTGGTAAATTGGAAGCATTCTTTAAAACACATAAATATCTGGTAGAGCATCTGTATTCTCCGGTACGAAGGGGATTGATGGATGAGATCAATTGGGAGGATCGGTTGATCGGTATTAAAGGTTCGCGAGGAGTCGGAAAGACCACTTTCTTGTTAGACTATGCCCGTGAGCGCTTTGGAGCCGATAATAAGGAATGCCTATACATTAATTTAAATCATTTCTATTTTACGGAACGCACACTCGTTGATTTCGCCGCCGAGTTTCGGGCTAAAGGCGGAAAGGTGTTGTTGATAGACCAAGTGTTTAAGTATTCCAACTGGTCGAGAGAGTTGCGGTATTGCTATGATAATTTCGAGGACTTGAAGATCGTCTTCTCCGGATCGTCGGTGATGCGTCTGAAAGAGGAGAATCCGGACCTGTCCGGCAAGGTGGTATCGTATAACCTCAGGGGGTTCTCGTTCCGTGAGTTCTTGAACTTGATGTCGGGGAACCAGTTTCCCGCGTACACGTTCGATGAGGTAGTAGAGAATCATCAGGAAATCGCCAAACGTATTTGCTCGGTCGTAAGGCCGATGGCTTATTTCCAGGATTATCTCCATCATGGTTTCTATCCGTTCTTCTTGGAAAAGCGCAACTTCTCCGAGAATCTGCTGAAGACCATGAATATGATGCTAGAGGTAGACGTGCTATACATAAAACAAATCGAACAAAGCTACCTGCCAAAGCTACGCAAACTACTCTACTTATTGGCTACGAGCGCCCCTTGTACCCCAAACGTGAGTCAGTTGAGCAAGGATATCGAGACATCCCGGGCCACCGTGATGAACTATATCAAGTATTTGACAGATGCCCGTTTGATGAATATGCTGTATCCGGTGGGCGAATCCTTTCCGAAGAAACCCTCCAAGGTATATATGTATAACTCGAACCTGATGTACCCCATCCGTCCGATGGAGGTAAATGCCGGGGCGGTGCGTGAGTCGTTCTTTTATAACCAACTATTGAAAGACAATAAGTTGAATGAAGGAATCAAGAACGCCCACTTCCTGGTGAATACGATGTATAATTTCCGGATCGAGGAAAACATGAAAGTGAAGAACAATCCGGATATGTATTATGCTGTCGATAAGACCGAGATCGGGGAGGGGAACATGATCCCGCTTTGGTTGTTCGGTTTTCTATATTGAGTAAGGATATTTTTTAATACTAATAGTTTTATAGGTCTATGACAAAACAGAAGAAATTTTTAACCTGTGATGGTAATCAGGCCGCTGCTCATGTTTCGTATATGTTCAGCGAGGTAGCCGCGATTTACCCCATCACTCCGTCGTCTACAATGGCTGAATATGTAGATGAATGGGCCGCGGCCGGACGTAAGAACATTTTCGGCGAGACTGTAATGGTACAGGAAATGCAATCCGAGGGTGGTGCCGCAGGCGCGCTTCACGGTTCATTGCAAGCAGGTGCCTTGACAACAACCTATACGGCGTCTCAAGGTTTGTTGCTTATGATCCCTAATATGTACAAGATCGCCGGAGAATTGCTTCCTTGCGTTTTCCACGTATCCGCTCGTACATTGGCTTCTCACGCGTTGTGTATCTTCGGTGACCACCAAGACGTGATGTCTGCCCGTCAGACAGGCTTCGCCATGTTGGCCGAGGGTTCCGTTCAGGAGGTTATGGATATGGCTGGCGTGGCTCACTTGGCTACGATCAAGTCTCGCGTGCCGTTCGTGAACTTCTTCGACGGTTTCCGTACCTCTCACGAGATCCAGAAGATCGAGGCTTTGGAGAATGACGACTTGGCTCCGCTGATCGACCAGAAGGCCTTGGCTGAGTTCCGTGCACGTGCCTTGAATCCGGAGAGACCGGTCGCTCGTGGTATGGCCGAGAACCCGGATCATTTCTTCCAGCACAGAGAATCTTCCAACACGTACTACGAGGCAGTTCCCGCTATCGTAGAAGAATATATGAACGAGATCTCCAAGATCACGGGCCGCAAACACGGCTTGTTCGATTATTACGGAGCTGAGGACGCTGAGCGTGTGATCATCGCCATGGGTTCTGTTACGGAGGCCGCTCGTGAGGCTATCGACCACTTGATCGCTAAGGGCGAGAAGGTGGGTTTGGTATCCGTTCACTTGTATCGTCCGTTCTCCGCTAAGCATTTCTTGGCCGCCGTGCCTAAGACCGCTAAGCGTATCGCCGTATTGGATCGTACGAAAGAGCCGGGTGCTAACGGTGAGCCGTTGTATCTGGACGTAAAAGACTGCTTCTATGGCCAGGAGGATGCTCCGGTTATCGTAGGTGGCCGTTATGGTTTGGGCTCTAAGGATACGACTCCGGCTCAGATCCTGTCCGTATTCGAGAACTTGGCGTTGCCGATGCCGAAGAACCAGTTCACGCTTGGTATCGTGGATGACGTTACTTTCACTTCTCTGCCTCAGAAGGAAGAGATCGCCTTGGGCGGTGAGGGTATGTTCGAGGCTAAGTTCTTTGGTTTGGGTGCCGACGGTACGGTAGGCGCAAACAAGAACTCGGTGAAGATTATCGGTGATAACACGGATAAATATTGCCAGGCTTATTTCTCTTACGACTCTAAGAAATCCGGTGGTTTCACTTGTTCTCACCTGCGTTTCGGTGATCATCCGATCCGTTCTACTTATTTGGTGAATACCCCGAACTTCGTGGCTTGCCACGTTCAGGCTTACTTGCGCATGTACGACGTGACTCGTGGCTTGCGTGAGAACGGTACCTTCTTGCTGAATACCGTTTGGGGTGCCGAGGAGTTGGCTAAGCACTTGCCTAATAAGGTAAAACGCTATTTCGCCCAGAAGAATATCACTGTATATTATATCAACGCTACACAGATCGCTTTGGAGATCGGTTTAGGTAACCGTACCAATACGATCCTTCAGTCCGCTTTCTTCCGTATCACGGGCGTTATTCCGGTAGACTTGGCTATCGAGCAGATGAAGAAATTCATCGTTAAGTCTTACGGCAAGAAGGGCGAGGACGTGGTGAACAAGAACTACGCGGCTGTAGACCGTGGTGGCGAATACAACCAATTGACGATTGATCCCGCTTGGGCTAACCTGCCGGATGATGAGGCTGTCGTAAACAACGACCCCGCTTTCATCAACGAGGTAGTTCGTCCGATCAACGCTCAGGATGGCGACTTATTGAAGGTTTCCGCATTCAAGGGCATCGAGGATGGTACTTGGGAGCAAGGAACCGCTAAATATGAGAAACGTGGCGTGGCCGCTTTCGTTCCGGTTTGGAATGAGGCGAACTGTATCCAATGTAACCAATGTGCTTACGTTTGTCCTCACGCTTCTATCCGTCCGTTCGTATTGAACGACGAGGAGCAGAAGGGCGCTAACTTCGCTACGCTCGACGTGAAGGCTCCGGCCGCTATGAAGGGCATGAAGTTCCGTATGCAAGTGAACGTACTCGACTGTCTGGGTTGCGGTAACTGTGCCGATATTTGTCCGGGATTCAAGGGCAACAAGGCATTGTCTATGGTTTCCTTGGAAGGTCAGTTGGCTGAGGCCGATAACTGGAACTATTGCGTGGCTAATGTCTCTTCTAAGCAAAACTTGGTAGACGTTAAGTCTAACGTGAAGAACTCCCAGTTCGCTACTCCGTTGTTTGAGTTCTCTGGCGCTTGCTCTGGTTGTGGTGAGACTCCGTACGTGAAGTTGATCACCCAGTTGTTCGGCGACCGCGAGATGGTGGCTAACGCTACCGGATGTTCTTCTATCTACTCCGGTTCCGTTCCTTCCACTCCTTATACGACGAACGAGAAGGGTCAAGGTCCTGCTTGGGCAAACTCTTTGTTCGAGGACTTCTGCGAGTTCGGTTTAGGTATGGAATTGGCGAACGAGAAGATGCGTAAACGTCTGGAAGGCTTGTTGCAACAGATCACCGTGGGCGAGCATGCTCCGGCAGAGGCTAAAGAAGCCGCCGCGGCTTGGATCGCTAACCAGAACGACGCTGAGAAGACGAAGGAATTGGCTCCGCAGATCATCGCGTTCGTTGAGCAAGGCGTCAAGGAAGGTTGCCCTGTTTGCGCTCAGATCAAGGAATTGTCTCACTTCTTGGTAAAACGTTCTCAATGGATTATCGGTGGTGATGGCGCTTCTTACGATATCGGTTACGGTGGTTTGGATCACGTGATCGCTTCCGGCAAGAACGTGAACATCATGGTATTGGATACCGAGGTTTACTCTAACACGGGCGGTCAGTCTTCAAAGGCTACTCCGGTGGGCGCTATCGCTAAGTTCGCCGCTTCCGGTAAGAGAGTACGTAAGAAAGACCTTGGCTTGATGGCTACTACTTACGGTTACGTATATGTGGCTCAGATCGCTATGGGTGCCGACCAGGCTCAGACATTGAAGGCGATCCGCGAGGCTGAGGCTTACGACGGTCCTTCATTGATCATCGCTTACGCTCCTTGTATCAACCACGGTTTGAAGAAGGGTATGGGTAAATCGCAGGCTGAGGAGAAAGAAGCCGTAGCGTGCGGTTACTGGCACTTGTGGCGTTACAACCCAGCTTTGGAGGCCGAGGGCAAGAATCCGTTCACCTTGGATAGCAAGGAACCGGATTGGAGCAAGTTCCAAGACTTCTTGAAGGGTGAGGTTCGTTTCGCTTCCGTCATGAAGCAATATCCGGCAGAGGCCGCCGAGTTGTTCGCCGCCGCTGAGGAGAACGCCAAATGGCGTCTGCGCAGCTACAAGCGTATGACCGCGGAGAATTGGGATGTAGAGGCTTAATATAAACAGGTCTTTTATTATAGAATAAGGGCGGTGTCTCCGGTAACGGAAGGCACCGCTTTTTTTATGGGTCGGATGGGGGTTTTTACACGTATACCGGCGTAGGCTCACACATATATAGGCGTAGGCCTACACAGCCTTATGTGTGAGCCTACGCCTATATATGTGTGAGCCCGCGCTTCCTTATGTGTGAGCCTACGCAGCCTTGTGTATGACTGGCGCGACTTCATATGTCATGAAAAAAGCGTATCTTTGCAGGTAAAAGAAGATAATAGGTATGAATATGATTAAGGCAGTATTTTTTGACATTGACGGTACGTTGGTAAGTTTCAAGACGCATCAGCTACCGGACTCTACGGTCCGGGCCCTGGACCTGTTGCGGGAACAGGGAATCAAGGTTTTCATCGCTACCGGCCGCCAGTTTCAATCGATCAATAACCTCGGTACGCAAGCGTTCGATGGCTACGTTACCTTGAACGGAGGATATTGCTTGGCCGGAAAAGACAAGGTGATCTATACACATAGTATCCCGTCGGAGGATATAGAGGCGTTGATACGCTATCAAGAGAATGAGGAGGCGTTTCCGTGCGCCTTGGTGGAGGACGGCGGGATCTACCAGAACTACGTGGATGATTCCGTGCGACAGCTTTACGGCATGCTCGACTTCCCTCATCCTCCCTTGCGTCCTTTGCGTGGCAATGGGGGTAAGGACGTGTACCAGCTGATAGCCTTTTTCTCTCCCGGGCAGGAAGAACGTATCATGTCCGTCTTGCCGCATTGCGAGGCTACTCGCTGGAACCCGCTATTTGCGGATGTCGTGCCGCGGGGGAGCAGTAAGGCAGTAGGGATCGACAAGATCATCGAGCATTACGGGATCTCGCTCCACGAGACGATGGCCTTTGGCGATGGAGGCAACGACATGGCCATGCTTCGCCACGCCGGGATCGGGGTAGCCATGGGTAACGCCGGCGACGAGGTGAAGGCGGTGGCGGATTACGTGACCGACTCCGTGGATAACGATGGCGTTATGAATGCCTTGAGGCACTTTGGACTTATTAGCATAAGTCATAAATAATCGGAAAATGAAATATTTTCTTATGTTTTACAGCATTGTTTCAAATAAAATACTTATCTTTGCGGTGTATTAAGAAAGAAAGATTGTTTTAGGATTATTATTAACTAGCTTTCCAAGCGTGGGAAGCATAAAACAAAAAGATTATGATGATGAGAGAAAATGAGAAAAGCCTTCGTGCTTTAGCGATGTTGCGTTACCAAGCAGATCGTTACCAGTCAGCTGGCAATGGTGCCATGAGTCAGCGAGTAAATGCTGAGATCCGTCGCCTTATGAGCGAAATGACTACAGATGCGGATAAAAACTAAAAGACCGCGTCTTTTTTTAGTAAAGAATTAAAGTAAGAAATAAATTTAGATGTCATCTCTTACCTCCGTTCAAAACGGAAAGGTGAGAGATAGAAAACGAGGATTACCTTTGGCGATACGGCCAGGTGAGCCTTTTTTTATGCCCTTTACTTTCCTTCCCTTCCCCCTCTCTTTGCATATCAAGGAATTTCCCTATATTTGTAGGATAGAAAGCTGAAACAATGATTATTTAAACATAAAAACAATGAGAAAAACAGGATTACTCTTAATGTCGCTGGCATTAAGTACGGCTCTTTGGGCGGAAAGCCCGGAGAAGAAGGGGTTGGACGTGATAAATAGATCGACCGCCGAGGCGCATATCGGTTTCTTGGCCGATGATGATCTGGAAGGCCGTGAGGCCGGTTTCCGTGGGGGGCGTATAGCGGGCGACTATGTCGTGGCTAGCTTGAAATCCTTGGGTATCGATCCCGTAGGCGATTCCTATTACCATCCGTTCGAGGCTTACCACCTGGAACGCCAGAAACGGGGAGCCCGTTGGCAGGTCCATCCGGACTCGGTAGCCGCTATCAAGCAAACCGGTGTTTTCCAGAAGCTATCCTTGAATAACATATTGGGTAAGATAGAGGGTAAGAACCCGAACGAGGTCGTGATCGTCGGCGCTCACTACGACCATCTGGGTATCGACCCGATGCTGGATGGCGACCCGATCTATAACGGGGCGGACGATAACGCCTCCGGAGTGTCGGCCGTTTTGCAGATAGCGAGGGCCTTCCTCGCCACGGGCCAGCAACCGGAGCGAACCATTATTTTCGCTTTCTGGGACGGTGAGGAGAAAGGGCTTCTCGGATCGAAAGCCTTTGTCCAGTCTTTCCCGGAGATAAAGAACGTGAAAGGATATTTGAACTTCGACATGATCGGTCGCAACAACAACGAGGCGAATCCTACCCATGTGGTGTATTTCTATACGGAGGCACACCCGGTTTTCGGCGATTGGCTGAAGAAGGATATCAAGAAATACGACCTGAACCTGGCTCCGGTCTACCGCCCATGGGATAATCCGGTAGGAGGCAGCGACAACGGGCCGTTCGCCCAAATAGGTATCCCCATTATCTGGTATCATACCGACGGACATCCGGATTACCACCAACCGAACGACCATGCCGACCGTATCAACTGGGACAAGGTAGTGAATATCACGAAGGCCTCGTTCCTTAATATGTGGTATATGGCGAATGAGAAGGAGTTTTAGGGATTATACGTCTTTTTCAATAGAAAGTATCTAATAAGAGTAAGCCGGCTTCATCGGCCAAGTGAGCTAATTTGCTTGGCCGATGAAGCCGGTTTACTCTTATATACTTAATGTTATATTGTGAAACATAAAAATAAAGAGTGAATTGTTTAATTAAAATAACACAACGTAATAAATATTTCATACCTTTGCCTCCGATATGAGATGTGCTAGGTGTTTTGATGCCAACTAAATAAAACAAGTTCTATTTTAGACAAGCTCATTTAGGGCTTCGATAATTAGCTCATTTTTTATCCGAACTTAATTACGCTAGAACTCAGGAGTGAGTGCATGTCAGTGAATAATTAAAAAAGGACTGTATGTTTCGCCAAAACATTGTCCGAATATTTATCAATAAAACCATCAGTTATGTTGAAAAACTTTAAACCTGTCAGCTTAATTCTATGTGCGGGTGCGCTATGCTTCTCTGGAAGCATGTATGCCAACATCGCACCAGTTGAGCAAGGTACCTCTATCTCCCAGCAAAACGGGAAAGTAACAGGTACAGTGGAAGATGATTTCGGTCCAGTAGCCGGAGCATCTGTTGTTGTAAAGGGTACAACCAATGGAACGATTACCGATATGGACGGTAATTTCACCTTGGAAGGTGTCAAGAATGGAGATGTAATCCAGATCTCATTTATCGGTTACTCCACCCTTGAGATTACGTATACCGGCAAACCGGTAGGCGCTATCAAACTAGCGGAAGACACCCAGAAATTGGATGAGGTCGTGGTAACGGCCTTGGGTATCAAGCGTGAGAAAAAAGCGTTAGGATATGCTACGCAAGAATTAAAAGGAGACGAACTTGTAAACGCACGAGAAAGTAATATCGCTAATGCATTATCAGGTAAGGTGTCAGGTTTGCAGGTCGTACGTTCTAGTAGTGGCCCGGGTGGTTCTTCAAAAATCGTATTACGTGGTAACAACTCATTAACAGGCTCTAATCAACCGTTGATTGTTGTCGATGGTATTCCAATGGATAACTTTACGGGAGGTGTTGATGATGCTTGGGGTAATAGCGGTGTGGATATGGGTAATGGTTTGTCTGATATCAACCCGGAAGATATCTCGATTTAAATAGTGCTGTAAACACTTTAAGTAGTAATGAGTCTACTGATTCATTCTATGATCGTGTATTTAATGAAAACATAATTTCAATGAAAGATGGAGCTAAAGACTATTTAACTACATCAAG
>JAQVCX010000018.1 GCA_028689545.1 Parabacteroides sp. | reverse complement strand
AGAAAAACGGTCAGGCCGAGATCAATCATGATACTTGTATCAGTTGTGGTAAATGCCACCAAAGTTGTCCGTACCATGCCATTGTTTATATCCCGATCCCTTGCGAGGAAGTTTGTCCGGTCAAGGCGATCAGCAAGGATGAGTATGGAGTGGAGCATATCGACGAGTCTAAATGTATCTATTGCGGTAAGTGCGTGAACGCTTGTCCGTTCGGCGCTATCTTCGAGATCTCGCAGGTGTTCGATATCTTGCAACGCCTGCGGAATAAGGAGCGGATGGTAGCGATTGTCGCTCCGTCTATCTTGGCTCAGTTCAGCTCCCCGAAGGAAAAAGTGTATGGCGCTATCAAATCCTTGGGATTCGAGGAGGTGGTCGAGGTGGCGCAGGGCGCTATGGAAACCACCCGTCATGAGGCGGAGGAACTGATCGAGAAATTGAAAGAAGGACAACCGTTCATGACCACTAGTTGCTGCCCGTCTTACGTGCAATTGGTAGAGAAACATATCCCGGATTTAAAGAAATACATTTCTTCTACCGGATCTCCGATGTATTATACGGCTCGTATCGTGAAGGAAAAGTATCCGGACGCGAAGATCGTGTTTGTTGGCCCGTGCGTGGCGAAGCGGAAAGAGGTGAAATTAGATCCCTGCGTGGACTTTACGCTTACGTTTGAGGAAGTGGGTTCCGTATTGGCGGGATTAGGAATTAAGATAGAGGAGGCCCAACCCTTCTCCGTGTTATTTAACGCTGTCCGCGAGGCGCATGGCTTCGCCCAAAGTGGTGGTGTGATCAACGCCGTTAAGGTTTATTTGAAGGACGAGAGCGTGAATGCCGTGCAGGTAGCCAACCTGACAAAGAAAAACGTGGCCTTATTACGCGCTTACGCTAAAACCAGGAAGGCCCCCGCGCAGTTTATAGAAGTGATGGCTTGCGAGGGCGGTTGTGTGACCGGTCCTTGTACGTACGTCGACAACGCTTCCGGGCAAAAACAATTTGTTAAGGAGCTTACTAAATTCTAGACACATATTGGTACATTAACAAATTAAAAAGATTATTGATATGGAAGATTTGTTACCTTTTGCCCTATTATGTTTCACCTCGTTCTTTACGTTGACCAATCCGTTGGGTACGATGCCGGTCTTCTTGACCATGACCAATGGCATGGATAACCAGGAGCGGAAAGCGATTGTCCGTCGGGCCACGATCGTGTCGTTCATCACCTTGATGGTTTTCACTTTCTCCGGTCAGTTCCTGTTTAAGTTCTTTGGCATCTCCTCGAACGGCTTTCGTATCGCCGGCGGCTTTATTATCTTCAAGATCGGGTTTGATATGCTTCAAGCCCGTTACTCCAACGCGAAGTTGAAAGAGGAGGAGGTGAAGACGTATGCGGACGATATTTCCATTACCCCTCTGGCGATCCCGATGTTGTGCGGTCCGGGAGCGATCGCCAACGCGATCATGCTTATGGATGATGCCTCTACGCTCACCTTAAAGGGGCTGTTGATCGGGATCATCGCGTTGGTCTATTTTATCACCTTCTTGATCTTGCGGGCTTCTACCCGGCTGGTACGATTGTTGGGAGAGACGGGAAATAACGTGATGATGCGTCTGATGGGATTAATCCTGATGGTTATCGCCGTGGAATGTTTCGTTAGTGGATTGAAGCCTATCTTGATCGATATATTGCGTGAGGCGGTGGGGTAAGCCGATATACATATATATTACTTTTATCCCTTTTATCTTGCGTCAATTTGAGGCAGGATAAAGGGGATCTGTAAGGCAACTGCGCACAATCCTTTGTAAAGCCGATGAAAATAGGGATTAGTTTTATGTTTTGGCGTAAATGATGCGATTGTTAATAACTAATATATGATTATTCGGTTTTTATATGTATCTTTGTGAGAAAACAATAGATATATGATAGCTGAAATTAAATTCAAGAATATGTTCTCATTCAGAGATGAGACAGTTCTTAGCTTTGAGGCAGATAAGAGTAAGGATTTGGAGTCATATCATGTTGTTGAGCTGGCTCCGGATGTAAGATTACTTAAGTTAGCTGTCATTTATGGAGCCAATGCCTCGGGAAAAAGTAATATTATTAAGGTTTGCGATTTTATAAGGTCCTTTATAACTTGCACTCCACTTAATAAAGCGGAGCTAATTAAGATTGTTCCGTTCTTGCTAAATAGAACAAGTAAGGAACAAGCATCTGAGTTTTCTGTTTCATTTTATGTCATGAATGGAGACAAGCCTATCAGATATGTCTATTCCGTATTGTTGGAGACTACACACATTGTCCGAGAAACCTTGATTTATTATTTCAGTCAACAACCGGCTACTGTTTTTGAACGTAGCATGGAAAACAATGTCTCTTCCATCAAATTTGGTCAAAAAGTTAAAATCAGTACGGCTGCAAAAGAGGAAATAACTTTAAAGTGTTTACCTAATATGTCTGTCTTTGCGGCTTATATGCAGGTAAATACCAATATTGTAGAAATAGAAACAGCCCTTCAGTATTTGACTAAACAAATGATGCCTGCGATAGTACCTACATCATCACTTAGCCGCTATGCAGAAGAGGCAATTAAAAAAGAAACTGCCAAAGAATATATCTTAAGGTATTTGCAGGAAGCAGACTTCAATATTTCGAATATTTCTTCAAAAGAGCAGGAGACTAAAAAAGGAGTGGTAAATTATACCATGTATCAGCACAAGGTCTCTTCCGGGTTGGGGGGGGATGATTACTATGAGTTCCCGGAGTTGTATGAATCAGATGGTACCATACGAACATTCGGCTTGGCATCTCAGATACAAAATAGTATTGGAAGCAATGCATTCCTTGCTGTAGATGAAATAGAATCATCTCTTCATCCTAAGTTGATTGAATATATGATTGAACGTTTCTTGAAGGAGTCAAAGCAAGCTCAGTTACTGCTTACTACTCATTATGACGGTTTGTTGGGGGAAGAGGATCTGCTTAGAAAAGATAATATCTGGTTCGCCGAGAAGAACACAGATGGAGCCAGTGTGCTATATCCTCTAACTGATTTCAAAGGATTGAATAGAATAAGCTCTCTACAAAAGGCTTATAAGTTTGGTAAATTTGGGGCAGTTCCCAATCTATAAAGACCGGCCTTATGAGAAAAGTCAGAAAGAATATTGCCACTAGACAAGTCATTCATATTGTGGGTGAAGGGCTAACTGAATTGTTTTATTTCAGTCATCTTAAAAAGTTGCTAGGCTACAGATACTCTATATCTCCACGTCTGTTTGAGAATAATAGTATCGAGAAGATTGATAAAAAGATAAAGGAGCTTCTAAATGAAGATGTATTTGTAATCTGTGTTTTCGATGCCGATGTTAGCAGACGATCGGATGCTGAAAACAGGAAGATGGCAGCTCTGAAAAAGAAATATGAGAAGAATGGTAATGTTATTCTGTGCGACAGTCTACAGTCAATCGAATATTGGTTCCTTTTGCATTTTGAGGATACTTGCCGTCATTTCCTGGATTCAGCAGCTACAGAAAGGGCTTTGAAGCACTATCTTCCAACATACGGCAAAACACGTAAATATCTGGAAAAAGATAGCTGGGTAAGGGATATGATTGCAGATGCAAAAATGATTAAAGCTTGTGAACTTGCTGAGAAATATCAGGGTCGAGATTCATATAGTGAGATTTATAAAGCAATTAGAAAAGTGAAAGAATAGTAATCCATAATCTATTCTCTATCTTATCGCCTATCCTTTATCGCCTTGAATGTCTTTTCCCCTTTCAGGTAGAACGCTAGGATAAGGCTATCCCGCTTCAGTTCGGGGATGGCGCTCAGTGTCCTTTTCTCCAGATTCTCCTTGCGCTTAGGCGCGTATTCCGGTTTGAGTTGGTGATAGGCTTTTCGGGCCTCATAAACAGCTTTCGCATTCGCGAAGTGACCGTCCAGCACGAACTTGGCGGCGGCGATATAATCCAGCCAGAAGCGGACACGCATCACATGCTTTAAATCTTCCTCCAAAGAGTTCTTATAAAGCATCAATAGGCTGTTCCGGAAATTCAAGAAGGTCTTACGAGGGCTTTCCGCGCTCAAGGTGGCTCCACCTACGTGGTAGACGATGGATCGCGGGACGCATACCAGCCGATAGCCCCGGGAACGTAAACGCCAGCACATATCGACCTCCTCTTGATGCGCGAAGAATCCGGCATCCAATCCCCCTACTTCCTTATACGTAGCCGTACGAACGAATAGGCAGGCGCCTGTCGCCCATAGGATATCGGCGGGCGTGTCGTATTGCCCCTCGTCCTTTTCCACGATATGCAAGATCCGCCCCCGGCAAAAGGGATAGCCATATTTATCTATGTAGCCTCCGGCCGCTCCCGCATACTCGAAGTATGCTTTATCGCGCTGGGCCCGTATTTTGGGTTGGACGCAAGCGATAGACGGATCAGCGTCGAGAGCGGCTACCGGAGCATCCAGCCAATTGGGTGTTACCTCTACGTCGCTGTTTAATAAAACGCAATATTCATGATCGAGCCTTTTGAGCGCTTGATTATACCCTTCGGCAAATCCGTAGTTCTGGTCGAAGCGGATAATGCCGACCGTGGGGAATTTTGCTTTCAACAGCTCGATCGAGTCATCGGTGGAGCCGTTATCGGCTACGATAACCTCCGCCCATTCCGGGGAGTTGGCTACGACGGAAGGCAGGAATTCCTCCATCAACTTCCTTCCGTTCCAGTTTAAGATGACAATCGCTACTTTTTTCATCCTTGTTGCTCGTGTTTATGTTTCCAACGTTTATGGGTCCATAGCCAATAGGCCGGATCGCGCAAGATCATTTCCTCTAAGAGGCGTGCGTATCGCTCGGTGATGTAATTCTCCGGAGTCTCTTTCGGGTTGTCCGTAATGAGTTTCATATCTACGGTATAGTAGCCTCTTTTTACCTTTTGGGTATCGAGGAAGATGACGGGCAGGTTCAGTTTGCGTGCGATACGTTCGGGGCCGGTCAGTATGGCCGTATCTTGATGAAGGAACTCCGTCCAATAATGCAGGTTCGCCTTGCTGGGTGTCTGGTCCGCCAAGAAGATGACGACAGAGCGGGTCTTGTCTTGTTTTAACGTGATGATATCCCGTATCGTATCGTTCTTCTTGATGCCGTAAGAGCCGAATTGCGTCCGGAGATTGGCGAATAGCTTATCAAAAGCCTTGTTGTTTAGCGGGCGGTATATCTGGTAGATACGTGAGTCCTCGAAGCGAGTGGTCGATCCGGAGAACCATTCCCAATTGCCATAATGCCCCATCGTGAGGATGAAGCAGGTATGGCCTTTTTCCATCAGCTGATCTACCAATTCCGGATTCCTCAGGTAGGCGCGCCGTTGTATCTCTTCCAGAGAGATATGGGCCAGCTTGATCGTCTCCACGATATAATCGGCGAAATGATGATAGAACCGACGTTCTAATTGGCGTAATTCCGCCTCGGACTTATCCGGGAAAGAGGCGCTTATATTCCGGCGGACTACTTTCACCCTGTATCCGGCTATCTTATAGATGAGGACGTATAGGATGTCTGATAGCACGTATAAAGCCCGCATGGGAAGTAAGGCGTGTACTTTTACCCAGCTATAAAGAATGGCGTATTGCAGCATATTAGTTGACAGTTGATAGTTGACAGTTGACAGTTAATGCGGTACGGTCTTCGTTCCAGCCTCCTAACGTGACTTTGCGGGTCTCGTTCACCAAGGTAGCGTCGTAAGGGATTTCCACCTTGATATAGTTCTCGGTAAAACCGTGCATCTTGCCGTCCTTCTTGGTATGCTCGAATAAGACGTTCGCTTCCTGCCCGATATGGGCCTCGTAAAAGGCCTGGAGTTTCTGGTCCGAGATATCCAAGAGTTGTTGGCTGCGTGCGTGTTTCGTCTTCGGGTCCACTACATAATCAATCTTCAACGCCTGGGTGCCCGGACGCTCGGAATAACTGAATACGTGTAGTTGGCTTAAGTCCAGGCTATCGATGAATTGGCGGGCCTCCTCAAAGAGCTCGTCTGTCTCGCCACGGGTCCCCACGATTACGTCTACGCCGATAAAAGCATGTGGCATCACTTCCTTGATCTTTTCGATCTTATGCCGGAAGAGCGCGGTGTCGTAGCGACGGCGCATGAGCTTCAATACGGTATCGCTACCGCTTTGCAAGGGAATATGGAAATGAGGGGCGAAGCGTTTGCTGCGGGCCACGAAGTCTATCGCCTCGTCGGTGATCAGATTCGGCTCGATAGAGGAGATACGGTAACGAACGATTCCTTCCACCTCGTCGAGGGCACGGATCAAGTCGATAAAGGTCTCGTTGGTGCTTTTGCCGAAGTCGCCGATATTCACGCCCGTCAAAACGATCTCTTTACCTCCCTTGCTCGCTACTTCCCGGGCTTGTTCCACCATACTGGCTATCGTACCGTTCCGGCTTCTTCCACGGGCGAAAGGAATGGTGCAATAGGAGCAATAATAATCGCATCCATCTTGTACTTTCAGGAAATGACGGGTACGGTCGTCGGCCGAGCAAGAAGGGGAGAAGGAACGTATGTCTTTGCTTTGCGAGGCGATAACCGCTCCACCGTTTTCTTTCTTCTCCAGATTCTCCAGATATTGAAGGATCTCTAGTTTCTGTTCGGCGCCAAGAACCAAGTCCACGCCTTCTATATGGGAGACTTCCTCCGGCTTCAACTGCGCGTAGCAACCGGTCACCACGATAAAGGCGCCGGGGTGTTGCTTACCGATCCGTCGAATCGCCTGCCGGCATTTCTTGTCGGCCAGTTCCGTCACGGAGCAGGTATTCACCACGCATATATCCGCTTTCTCGCCGGGACGTACCTTGCGGACACCTTGCTCGGCTAGTAACTTTCCGATAGTAGAGGTCTCCGCGAAATTAAGTTTGCAACCCAACGTATAATAAGCGGCCTTTTTATTGTTAAATACGGTTTGATCTATCATTTTCGATATAGTTAGGCCACAAAGGTACTAATTAAGCCCGGATTAGTAAAGAGTTCGGCTTGAGAGGGACTTAAAAAAAACGCGTTACTCTTGCATGAATAGTTTTCCGGGAGCGTATCTATTCCGCTTTGCTACTGTATGTATTCTACAGACCACGGCGTGGTCTGTACGGTTCACGTCGTGGTCTGTGTAAACCACGACGTGGTCTGTACAAACCACGCCGTGAACCAAAGAATACATACAGTAGCAAAGCCTTATCTATAAGGACTCGTTATCGAATAGTCCTTGCTGTATTTATGTTTGGTTTATCCTCTTGATAGGGGAAGTATGGTAACTATGGCTCCACTAAAATTAATACCGGATTGTTATCATTCTCGGGTTGCTCCCAGCCGATTAGGTAACGGTTATCGTCTGAGATGTATTTGGGCGTGAAATAGGCTTCTTCGGGAAGCTCAAATTGGTTTTCCGGGTATACGAATTGTACATAGGCTAATTGCTTCTCCGCTATATCATAATATAATGTATAGGTATCTTTATCGGAGAAGTTATGCATATAAAGTCGGTCTTCGATTTGTCCGGGTATGACCGGGATCGTCTTTGTCCGGAACAGGTCGTTTTTTATATCGTCTATCGTTATATTATAACGGAGTTCCTCGGGTGTTTGGTATTTGCCTAGGTTGAGGACGGCATAAGGAGCTAGCTTCATGTCGTTGGAAACTTTAAATATCGTATCGCAGAACAACTCCTTAAATGCGGTTATCTTGTTTCCGTCGAATGGGCGAAACTCATAGGTGAATGTCATGACGAAAGGAGGTTCTGTATAGGATTGATAGTAAGGTATGCTATCTGATATGACCGTGTCTTGACAGAAATAGAGCCGGATAGGAGCGTTGCCAGAGAGGTTGGGTACGTACCCTAGGATAGCGCTCATCTTAGGGAGTGGATAAAACCCCCGGATGTTCTTATCGGGAATTTGAATGGTTTGATGGAATTTCCCTTGCCAATCATATACCTTTATTCGGGTCGGGCTATCTTTTATATAAATGAGATTATCATGGGGTTCTAGCCCGGATATACGACTAAACTCATCCGGTCCTCCACCTTGTCGGCCGATATCGTATAAATATTTTCCTGCCAAGTCGAAAACGGAAGCTCTGTTATCATGCTGCACCAATAGTTTATCGCCGTGTTTAATGATGCGGGAGATATATTTGATTAAGACTGAATCATTCGTTTGCAGCGGGATGAATTGGACGGATTTCGCCCATTTCTCTAAGGCTACTTCTTCTGGTTGATGGTCAAAAGCGGTTGATAGGTCAATCGTTATACATTCGTCCGATTTCTCGCTTGTGCTGGTACAAGCGGTTAGTAATATTGATAATATGACAAGCCATTTATTCATGATAATATCTTTGTTTTAAAGTTATAGGGCAAAGATATCTAATTTATTTCGAAACATTCGTAACGTTATGAAGATTTTGTTTTACTATTTAATTTCGTGAATGTCGGTAAGCGCTTGGTGCAATTCCCGTTATCTTCTTAAAAATAAGACTGAAATACTGTACATTCGGATAACCTAATCGCCGGGCAATGATGGTGGGTGCCGCATCGGATTTCAGCAACATCCGTTTGGCAACTTCCAACCGTTTGAATTGGAAGTATTGTTCCAATGTCTTGCCTGTTTCAAATTTCAGCAGGTCGTTGAAATAAGATGGAGAAAGATTAAGTTCTCCGGCAAGAGGTTCGGATGTGGGCAGTTTACCGTTTTGTAGTTTCCCCGAGGCGATATAGTCGTCGAACAGACGTTCCATCTTCTCCAGTATTGCCTTGTTTTGATTCTCGCGGGTAATGAACTGCCGTTCGTAGTAACGAGTGCAATAGTCCAGCAACAGTTCGATATGCCGTGAAAGGATAGTCCTGCTATGCATATCAATCGAATAATGCAGCTCTTCCTCTATATTCCAAAGGCAACAGGTGATTTTTTCCGTTTCACGTTGTGATAAATGCAACGCTTCCTCCTTGCGATAGAGGAAGAACGTATAATTATTTATATGGTTCTTCAATGTGGTATGAAACAGCAAGTCCGGGTGAAACACCAACAGGAAACCTTTGCCGGGCAAGGTTTTTTCCTCGTTCATGCGGAAAGCTTCACCCGGTTTAAGAAACACCATTGTCGCGTTGGAATAATCATAATATCTCCGTCCGCAGCATGAACATTCGTCCGGGCAGTCTTCTATCAGTAAGATAGCGTAGAACTCGAACTTGACAGTATCTTGCTCCAAGCACGGATTCTCCAAATTGATAAGACTGACCTGGGGATGCAATGTCTTGCAGTCCAGACAACGATTGCATTCATGTACCGTGTTGAAGTCCAATGTCTCTTTCTTCTCCATATTCTGTTCACAGGTTATTCTGTACACGGTATTCGTTAGGAGTGCAACCCACTCGTTTTTTGAACAGACGGCAGAAATGCTGAGGATATTGGAACCCCAGCGAGTAGGCGATCTGGCTGACAGTATCCTCTGTGCCGGTCACACGTTCCTTTGCCACTTCGATTACTTTTTCCTGAATATGCTCTTGTGGTGTCCTGCCGGTTTCTTTCTTTACCATATCGCCGAAGTAATTAGGGGAAAGACATATCTTGTCGGCAAAATATCTGACGGAAGGAAGGCCGTCATGTTCCGCGAGCGTCCCTTCAAAATAGTTGTCCAGCAACAGCTCGAAACGTGCCAATACATCATGATTCGCTTTGCTGCGGGTGGCGAACTGTCGTTCATAGAAACGCATGCAGTAGTTAAGGAGCAATTCTATATAGTTTACGAGCAATGTTTTACTATGCTTGTCCACTCCATGTTCCAATTCAAGACGGATGATTCGCAGGCAATCCACTACGATATTTCGCTCCTCCTCGGAAAGATGCAGGGCTTCGTTTGCTTCATACGAGAAAAACGTGTATTTTCTGAGAGTCTTGCCAAGCGATGTCCCCTGCAATAGATCCGGATGAAAGAGTATGCCGAGCACATTTACTTGCACACGGTCTGTGATCAATGTCGTTTCCGTATCTTGGCCGGGAGCAAAACAGACAATGGTTCCTTCCTGATAATCGTAGTTTTGCCGTCCGTATTTGATGTCACACGCTTTTTCGAGTTTCAGGTAAAGCGCATAGATGCCATAATGCCAGTGTGCATAATTCATCTGTCGGGTGGCCTTATTCAAGTCGATTACACTGACCAGCGGATTTAAGGTTTCGAGATCGTACAATTTATTGTACTGATCTACACTGCTCAAATTAAATATCTTATCCATAATTATCGCTGTTTAATTTCTCAAAAGTACCTCTATAGTATATCGTTTACAAAAATACAGGATAATTCGGTTATTCAGACAACCTTAATTACGGATTGTATAACCCCGGTTACAGATTACACGGCGCGGCCTATTCCCCGCATTACAAAATCCGTAATTAAGGTCATAATCAAAGAGTAATATCCGTAATTCATCTACCGAGCATCTCTGCAATCCCTTGTAACTTTGCGATATGGTAAGAAAACAAGAAATAGCAATCATTTTAACCGCCGCTTTCCTCACTCTTTTTGGTCTGACGGAAAGCCCGGCGCAAACCCATCAAAATAACCGAAATATGGAAGAGCTGAAACTTACAGAAGAATGGGACAAGACGTTCCCGAAAAGCGACAAGGTAAGTCATAGTAAAATAACCTTTGTCAATCGCTACGGCATCACGCTCGCTGCCGATTTGTATATACCGAAAACAACAGCGGGGGAGAAACTGTCGGCTATTGCTGTCAGTGGTCCGTTCGGCGCGGTGAAAGAACAATCATCGGGGCTGTATGCCCAAACACTTGCCGAGCGAGGTTTCCTGACGATTGCTTTCGACCCCTCGTTTACGGGTGAGAGCGGCGGACAACCTCGCTATGTGGCCTCTCCCGACATTAATACAGAAGATTTTAGTGCAGCCATCGACTATCTGATGAATCGTGAAGATGTCGATTCCGAGAAAGTCGGCATCTTGGGTATATGCGGCTGGGGCGGTATCGGCATACAGGCTGCAATCAATGACCCGCGCATCAAGGCGACCGTAGCATCCACCATGTACGATATGACGCGTGTGAACGCCAATGGATACTTCGATTCGGAGAATACGGCCGAACAGCGCAATGCTAAACGTTTGGCAATGGCAACCCAGCGTACCGAAGATTACAAGAACGGCACTTGCAAATTGGGAGGTGGTGTCATTGACCCTCTGCCCGAAGATGCGCCGCAGTTTGTAAAGGATTATCATGCCTACTATAAGACTCAGCGCGGTTACCACCCTCGTTCGCTCAACTCGAACAATGGCTGGAATGTAACGTCTAATCTTCCTTTCCTTAATTTCAAATTCTTCGAGTATGCCGACGAACTGGAAAGAGCGGTAATGATCGTACACGGCGATAAAGCACACTCGTTTTATTTTGGTAAAGATGTACATACTCTCTTGAAGGGCACGAACAAGGAACTTGTCATAGTTCCAGGTGCGAACCATACGGATTTGTATGACCGGACGGACATTATCCCTTTCGACAAGATAGAACGTTTCTTCAAGGAGTATCTGAAATAAATCGGTGAAGAGACAAAGAGGCTCCTCTGAATAGCGAAATTAGAAAATGGGATTAAAATTATGACAATTTATTTATCAAACAATATGAAACTAATTAAAGATACAGAATTCGGGGGCGAACGTCCATTGTTCGAATCCCATGACCTCCGTCTGGAGAATGTGATTATCCGTGCCGGTGAATCGGCCATCAAAGAGTGCGGCAACATCGAGGCGTTCGAGTGCCGTTTCGAGGGAAACTATCCCTTCTGGCACGTACACGGCTTCAAAATCGACCGTTGCTATTTCGATGTCGGAGGCCGTTCGGCTCTGTGGTATTGCGACCACCTGAAGATGACCGACACGGTAATCGATGCGCCGAAGATGTTCCGCGAGATGCACGACATCCAGATCGAGAACGTAACGATGAACGATGCAGATGAGGTGTTCTGGCGTTGCGACGGTATCCGCGCCAAAAACCTCGAACTGCATGGCGGCACCTATCCCTTCATGTTCAGTAACGACATGTATATCGATGGTTTGGAGAGCGACAGCAAATATGTTTTCCAATATGTAAAGAATGTGGAGCTGCGCCATGCTAAAATCACCACGAAAGACGCCTTCTGGGAAGTGGAGAACGTAACCATCTACGACTCCGAACTCAATGGCGAGTACCTTGGCTGGCACTCAAAGAACCTACGTCTGGTGAACTGCCACATTACGGGCGAACAGCCCCTTTGTTATGCGCACGACCTCGTGTTGGAAAATTGTACCTTCGGTCCTGATTGCGACCGTGCTTTCGAATACAGTACGTTGCAGGCCGATATTCGCGGGGCTATTACGAATATCAAGAATCCGATGTCGGGACGTATCGTGGCGGACGAGTTCGGTTCGGTGACGATTGACGAGAACATCAAGGCTCCTGCCGATTGTGAAATCCGTCTTAGGGATGAACGTACTTGTTTCAGCGACTAAAGTGAAGAGGCATGAAATACGACTTCGATAAACTGATTTCAAGACGAGGAACCGATTCCTACAAATGGGACAGTGACAAGAGCGAGGAAGTATTGCCGATGTGGGTGGCTGATATGGATTTCCATACAGCCCCCGCAATCGTCAATGCCCTGCGCCGATGGGTGGAACACGGTATCTTCGGCTATACCCGTGTGCCCGACAGTTACTACGAGGCTGTTACGGACTGGTTCGCCCGTCGTCACCATTGGACAATTGCCCGCGAATGGATGATTTACACCTCGGGCGTAGTCCCTGCCGTATCGGCGATTATCAAGGCTTTGACCGTACCGGGCGACAAAGTATTGGTACAAACACCCGTGTATAATTGTTTCTTTTCGTCCATCCGCAATAACGGATGTGAGATGGCGAGCAGTCCTCTGCTGAAAACAGGCGATACATACAGAATGGATTTCGACGGTTTGGAGCAAAAGGCGGCTGACGAAAAGGTCAAAGTGATGCTACTTTGTAATCCTCACAATCCTGCGGGACGCATATGGACGACAGAGGAACTGATGCGCGTCGGTGATATATGCTTGCGGCATGGTGTGACGGTCGTATCGGATGAAATTCATTGCGAGCTGGTCTTTCCCGGGCATGCCTATACGCCTTTTGCATCATTGTCAGACGAGTTCTTGCGGCATTCTGTAACTTGTCTTTCGCCGAGTAAAGCCTTCAATATTGCCGGTTTGCAGATAGCCAACATTATCTGTGCTGACGAAGAAATGCGTCAAAAGATCGATAAGGCAATTAATATCAATGAGGTGTGCGACGTGAATCCTTTCGGTGTCATAGCTACTATGGCAGCTTACAACGAGGGAGAGGAATGGTTAAGGCA
Source organism: Parabacteroides sp. (assembly GCA_028689545.1). Taxonomy (GTDB): domain Bacteria; phylum Bacteroidota; class Bacteroidia; order Bacteroidales; family Tannerellaceae; genus Parabacteroides. The sequence continues at coordinate 29,097 of JAQVCX010000018.1, read as the reverse complement.
ACTGCTGGAATACCTGTATGAAAATTATATCCGCATGCGGGATTTCTGCCGGGAACATTTGCCGGATTTTCCGATTACGACGTTGGAAGGAACCTATCTCGTATGGATGGACTGTCGTGCGCTGAAAATGGCTTCAGGACAATTGGAGGAGGCATTGATTAAGGAAGTGAATCTACACTTGAATGCCGGAACGATGTACGGAGAAGAAGGAGAAGGATTCATGCGCTGGAACATTGCCTGTCCTCGTGCAAGATTACTGGACGGATTGGAGCGGTTTCGGAATTTTATTGGAAAAGTCAAGAAATAAAGAGAGGTTATCTTTATATTCGGGTATATCCGAATGCTTTCATGCTTTTAAGACACATTAGTTGTTTATCTGTTCATTTGTACCTATTTTTGCGCAAATTTCACAAAAGTGTGCTATGATCAAAGAGAATTTCATTAAGATTTACGAGGAGAGTTTCAAGGAAAACTGGGCCTTGCCGGCATTAACGGATTACGGGAAAAGTAAAACCTTTACTTTCGGTGATGTGGCAACGGAGATCGCGCGTATTCATCTTCTATTCCATGAGTGCCAAGTCCGTCGTGGAGACAAGATCGCATTGATCGGTAAAGACTGTTCCCGTTGGTGTATCGCTTACATGGCGGCTATTACTTATGGGGCGATTATCGTGCCTGTTCTTCAAGATTTTAATCCGAACGATGTGCATCATATCATAAACCACTCGGAATCTGTCTTTTTGTTCGTTAGCGACCGGATCTGGGATTCGCTGGAGGAAGATCGGATAGAGGAGGTGCGCGGCGTATTCTCGCTTTCGGATTATCGTTGTTTGCATCAACGGGATGGGGAGAGTATCCAGAAGTTTATGAAAGCGCTGGACGAGAAGATGGCCGAGAAATATCCGGATGGCTTCACCAAAGAGGATATCAAATACGCCGAGCTGGACAACGACAAGGTGGTAGAGATCAACTATACATCGGGCACGACCGGATTTAGCAAGGGGGTTATGTTGACGGGTAATAACTTGGCCGGAAACGTGACGTATGCCCGGACGCTGGATCTCTTGTTCCGTGGCGAGCGGGAGTTGTGCTTCCTGCCGCTGGCCCATGCCTATAGTTGCGCTTTCAATCTATTGGTGCCCATGGCATTTGGCGTGCATGTCTATTTATTAGGTAAGGCACCGTCTCCTAAGATCTTATTGAAGGCATTCGAGGAGGTGAAGCCGAACTTGATCTTGATGGTTCCGTTGATCTTGGAGAAGATCTATAAAAAGATGATCCTCCCTCAGTTGAATAAGCGAACCTTGAAGCTGGCCTTGAATATCCCCTTGTTGGATTCACGCATCTATGCCCAGATCCGCAAACATCTGGTGGATGCCTTGGGCGGGCGTTTCCGTGAGGTGATCGTGGGGGGCGCCGCCATGAACCAGGAAGTGACGGATTTCTTGTATAAGATCAAGTTCCCGTTCACGATAGGCTATGGTATGACCGAATGCGGCCCGTTGATCAGTTATGACCATAATAACGAGTATGTGCCCGGCTCTTGCGGACAGGTCTTGAAAGGGATCATGAAAGTCCGTATCGATTCGGCGGATCCTTATAATAAGGTAGGCGAGATTCAAGTATCGGGCGAGAACGTGATGACAGGCTATTATAAGAATGAGGAGGCGACCCAAAATGTGTTCACGGAAGATGGCTGGCTAAGGACCGGTGATTTAGGTACGATCGATCCCGATAACCGTATTTTTATACGTGGGCGTAACAAGACGATGATCTTGGGCGCTAGCGGACAGAATATCTATCCGGAAGAGATCGAGTCTAAACTCAACAATTTACCTTTCGTGATGGAAAGCTTGGTGGTGGAGAAAGCCGGGAAGCTGATCGGTATGGTTTATCCGGATTACGATACGGTAGATAGTACCGGTATCTCGCACACGGATCTTCCGGTTATTATGGAACAAAACAGGGTTGAGCTGAATAAGCTCTTGGCACCTTACGAGTCGATTTCCGAGATACAGCTGTATCCGACAGAATTTGAGAAAACACCGAAGAAAAGCATTAAGCGTTACCTGTACAGTAATTATTGATAAATGAATAAGACGCAAACAGGGCTAATATTCAGCGTATTGTAAAGACGATAAAAAATAATTCAAAAAAAAACGTCTTATGTTGTACAACATGTATAATTAATACATACATTTGCATCGTTTTACAACAAGAAGATATTATAGACCGTTTAAATTAAGAACAAAATGAAAAAGTTAGTTGCATTTGCTGCTGTTATCGCAGCTGTATCATTCGCATCTTGTGGCAATAAATCTGCTGAATCTACTGAATCTGTTGCTGAGACAGAAGAGGCTACTGTAGTTGAGGAAGCTCCTGTAGTAGAAGAGAGTGCTACTGATTCTGTAGCTGTTGAGGCTATGGACTCTGTTGCGGTAGAAGCTGCTCCTGCTGAATAATAATCAGTAAACGAGTTTTGAGGACAGTCTGTATGCGTTGAACATACAGACTTTTTTTGTTTATAAACCATAGATAATGATATGAGAAAGATTCTACTTCTTCCATGGGCCGCTTTATTAGCTGTGCCGGCATTTTCGCAAGCTCCTGCCGATACGACGCTTGCCATACAGAATATCGAGGTGCAAGGGGCTCGTTTCGCCGGGTTGAGCGAGAGGGGCGGGATGAAGTTCTTGCGGGTTGAGAATAATTTGAGTAGCGTGACAAATACGGCTGCCGATGCTTTTCGCCAGCTGCCTTCCGTCATGACCGATATAGAGGGCGCGGTTATTTATCGGGGATCTAATAATGTAGGGATGTTGATCAATAATGTCCCTTATGGCTTGTTGGAGGAAAATAGCGGCGACGTGCTGATCCAATTGCCGGCTACGTTTTTTAACCAGATCGCGGTAGGAGCGTTTCCCTCTGGTATGACTGTCCCGGATGGTGAGTCCGGCGCGATCAACTTAGTGCCTCGTACGTATGGGAGAAATGATTCTCCTCTTTATATTACCTTAGGCGCGGGATGGAACAAACGTTATAATGCGAGTGCCGTTTTGAATTTGCATCCGGGGAAATTCCATATCAACGCTAAATATAATTATCGCAGGGAATACCGGGAGCGGACTTTTAGTAAGTCAACCGCGACTTTTAAGAATCGTACGGAAATGAATAATAATGCCGTGGCTCGTCCGGATGTGCATGTCGCAGACGTGAAAGTGGATTATGACCTTTCCCCGAAGGATGTGATAACCGTGCACGGACTGTACCATTTGATGGATTATAGCCGTTATGGTCGCATTAATAACGAGGTGTTCAACGTGGGTGGCGAGCAGATGAAGCATGTGATCCGGAATCGATACAATGACCAACGCCAGGAGGCGTATGCCGCTGAGGGCTACTGGAATCATAAGATCTCGGACAATCAAGTCTTTTATGCCACCTTTAATTATAATAACTTCTCGTACGATGAGGATAATGATTTCAAGAATGAGAATCCCCAAAACGGGAAGATCGTAGCCGAGGATAATCAGTTTATCAGTCAAGAGAAGCATAATTATTTCTGGGGATTCGGCTATGGGCAGGAGATCAGTGGATGGGATTTTCGTGTCGGTTACATCGGGCGTGCCCGGAAAGAGGATTATATAACAACTGCCTCGGACAAGAAAGACGGGGATTTTGTGTTGAACGAATCGAAGTCTTATCATTATGATTTCAACCGCTACTTACATTTGATTTATGCTACGGTCGTAAAGAGCTGGGGAAACCTGCATGCTGATTTGGGGGTACAGGCGGAGTTCAGCCATACCCGAATGAACGATCCGCGTCCGGCTTGGGGTGGCTCCGCTTATCAATGGGCGGAGATCGAGAATTCTCGTTTTCATTTATATCCTCGTGCCCGCTTTACGTATGAGGTGAATAAGAATAATAATTTGAGTCTGAGCTATCAACAGCGTGTGATTCGCCCGACCGGCGCTTATTTATGTTCTGCCCTCAATAGCAGTGACGCTACGCACATCATTCAAGGTAATCCGGACTTGAAGGATGAGTTTATCCATTTGGTGGAATTGGGATATCAGTTCTCGGCTCCCCGTTTCCGCTTGACCCCGGCTGTTTATTACCGGAATCGTACGAACCGCATCATGGAGACCGCCAGCCAAGTGAATGACGAGACGGTTTGGAAGAGAGAGAATATGGGACATAGCCAAGCGGTAGGAGCCGACCTGTCCGGTAGCTGGAATCCGGTGCGCATCTTGACGGTCGGTTTCTCCGGGGATATCTATCGGGACGAGATCGATGGGCGTACGATAGGCTACGGAGAGAAGAAGTCTCTGGTTTGCTGGGACGTGAAGGGTAACGTGAACGTAAGCATTACGCCGACTACGGATTTCCAGGTAGACGGCTTCTACGTGTCCGACCAGCTTACGCCTCAAGGCCGTATCGAGGGCCGTTATAGCGTAAATGCCGGTCTTTCACAGTATTTCTTTCAACGTAAGTTGTGTGCGAACTTAAGTATCAACAATATATTCGATAGTCTGGAAGAGATAACGATCATTGATACCCCGAACTTGGAAATGACGCAAAAGCGCAATCGTGACGCCCGGGTGGCTTGGCTTACGTTGACGTATCATCTATAAGTCCGTACGAAACGGTATCACTGGCAGCCCTTGTACGTTTTTTAGGTTGCCGATCAGGAAGTTGCGGAAGCCATAGCGGACGGCTACGGGGGCTTTTACGCCCGGGGCGGAGACGATGACTGTCTTCTTGTTGGCATCGATGGTCGCGTTTGCCTTGCGGAAGCGCAAGTCTTTACCCGCTATCTCGAAGCCCGTGATCCCGTTGTCGCGGTTGAAGCCGTCTTCCGCGTGCTTGAACGAAAGGATGATCTGATCCTTGTCGATTTCCATATGATCGTATTCGGGGCCTTCGCAGGCGATGGTCTGGTAGCCATAGGTCTTATTGAGGGCCATGTAGCAGAGGCGTTCGCCGACCGTTTGTTTGTCCTTGGGATGTATCTGCCGTTTCTCGAAATCTTGTATCAGGTCGTTCGTGGAGACGATGCCGCTGTTCGGGATCAAGCGGGTGGCTTTGTATTGCTCCTCGCGCAGGTACGCGGCTTGGTCTCCCTCGCCATATTCGTAAGGGGCTATTTCTACTTGGAAGAAGGGCAGTTCGCCTTGTCCCCATAATCCTCTCCAATGCTCTACCATGGTCGCTAGGCGCTGGGCGTAATCCGGGTGCCCTACGTTCGACTCTCCTTGATACCAAAGGAAACCCTTGACCGTATATTTGCTGGCAGGTTTCAGCATTCCGTTATACATGATCATGGGTTGTAGCATGGGATGGATTTTCTCATCGTTGCCCGCCAGGGACAGATCGATGTCGCTATAATTTAGCAGGATATCCTTGGGCAACCAGCCTTCCACCGTGGAGCCGCCCCAGCTGCAATTGATGATACCTACCGGCACGTTCAATACCTCGGTCAGCAGGGTGGCGAAGAAATAGGCGGTAGCTCCGAACTCAGGGGCGTTGCGCGGATCGCACGTTTTCCATTCGCCGCCCACCGGATACTCTTTCGGCTCCAAGGCTCCGACCCGTTGGATCGTGGCGTAGCGGATCGAGTTCTTATAGTTCCCGGAGGTAGCGATAGCGTGGTTGCCTCCCTCGATGGGGCAGTGCCAGAAACCTCTTAATGGCATTTCCATATTGGATTGGCCGGAGCCAAACCATACCTCGCCGATCAGGAGATCACGCAAGACGACCTTGTCTTGTCCGTCCTCTAATGTAACCTGTTGTTTTTCGAAACTGGCCGAAGGGGTCTGAAGCCAGATTTCCCACGCGCCCTGGCCGTTTACTTGGGCCGTGTATTCGGTATTGTCCCACGAACTACGCACTTTCAGGCTTGAGTTTGGGGTGGCATTGCCCCAGAGCCTTACTTTAGTGGCTTGTTGAAGTACCATGTTGTCGCCAACCAATGCTGGCAGCTTGATCTCGGCCCGGAGGTTCACCAAACCAAGAAGGAGGCCGATCGCCATCCAATAGAATTTGTTCATATCACTTATACTTTTTATGTCGGGAGTTCCCGACGGTTATTAATTTGATAAAAAAGAGCCGGCAGACGGTCTGCCGGATGATCTTTGGCCGTTTTGGAGCCGGCGGACGGGTTTACCGGAGTTCTTTCGCCGAAAAAGAGCTGTCAAACGGGTTTACCGAGGGTTCTTTCGCCGAAAAGAGGCTGTCAAACGGGTTTACCGGGGTTCTTTCGCCGAAAAGAAGCAGTCAAACGGGTTTACCGGAGGTTCTTTTGCCAAAAAGAAGCAGTCAAACGGGTTTATCGGGGGTTATTCCGCCGAAAAGGGGCTGTCGGAGGGGTTTGCCGGGGCTTTTTCCCCTCCCAGCCGCTCGATAATCTCCATGCACATCCGCCCGTTGTGATAGGGGCATTTCCAAAAGCCCGCCTTATCGTCCTCGCGATTGATCTCGTGATCCAGCGATACGCTCCAATGCCATTCGCCTTGCTCCTTGTCGACCAGATAACGCTGGATGAACTTCCAGCATTTGCGGGCGGTGCCCAAGGCCGGCTCATTCCCGAAATGCTGATACAGGTTGAGATGGCCCACCACGTTCTCGGCCTGTACCCACCAATGCAGGTCCGTGTCGGCCCGCTTCTCTTCGGGGTGATACTCGTAGATGAGGCTGCCGTTCGCTAACAAACCGTCTTCGGCCGCTATCGCTATCTTTTGTACCAAAGGCTCTACTCGCCGGAGGATCTCGTCGTCTCCCAATTCGATGGCGGCCTCGTGCAGCAACCACGATGCCTCTATGTCATGGCCGTAGGAGATGATACGGTGTTTGCTTTCCCAGTCCTCGTTGAAAAAGAGGTTCAGGTGATAGGTGCGATGATCCAAGATCTTGTCGGTGAAAAGCAGGATCAGGTTGCGGAGTTGCCCCTTGAGTCGCTCGTCTTTCCACACCCGGTACAAGTTGGTATAAGGCTCAAGGATATGCAGGTGGGTGTTCATCGTCTTTTTCTCGTTCTCATCCTTGTCGCTCAGCCGCATATCCTCTATCAGTTTCCAGTCTTTCGTGAAGGCTTCCAGGTAGCCGTTCTTCTCCGGGTCGAAACTATATCGCTCGATCGCCTCGAAGAGACGGATCGCGTAATCCAACGCCTCTTTATCTCCGGTAGCCCGGTTGTACTCGCTCAATCCGTAGATGGCGAATCCTAAGGCGTAGATTTGCTTCTTGGTCTGCGTGGGGCGGCCGGTATAGTCTAGTTCCCAATAAATGCCCCCGGATTCCGGGTCGTAGAATTGATCGATCAGGTAGCGTTTGGCACGGGTAGCCGTTTCCAGATATTCCGGCTTTCGTAATAAACGATACGCGGCGGAGAACGTCCATAGGATACGGGCGTTGAGGATGGCCCCTTTGGGGGCGTGCGCTACTAGCTGGTCGTTTCCCGTGATTTGTCCATGGAAACCGCCCTGCTCGTTATCTATCATCCGGTTCATCCAGAAGGGAAGGATATTGTTCTCTAGCTCCCATCGAACCTCGTTCTGTAAATCTTCGGCTATTTTATTCATTTGTTTCTTTTCTTTTGGTTTCTAATGTGGCGGAGATCTCCTTCATTCTCGCCTCGCTAAGCGGATAGAAGGCGATAAACACGACGGACAGGATCGTGCCTACGGCCGGCAGGAAACTGAGGAACATCTTGATCCCGCTAATCGTCTCCTCGCTTTGTACGGCGTTGGCCTGAAAGCCGAAGAAGGCGAGTAGCCAGCCCGTGATAGCCGTGCCGATCGCCCACCCGAACTTCTGGCTCATCGACGAGGAACTGAAGATCAATCCCGTGGCGCGATTCCCCGTATTCAGCTCCGAGTAATCCGCGCAATCGGCGTACATCGACCAAAGTAGGGGGAAAATACTACCGGCGCAAATACTGATGAATACTTGTAGCGTGAAGATCAAGGCCAGATCCGTCTTGTCGAGCCAGAAAAAGAGAACGCTCAATACCGAGGCGATCAGCATGGAGCCCATATAGGTCTTTTTCTTTCCGATCCGGTTGCTTAACGGGGCGGCCAAGATCACGCCGATAATATTGGCCGCCTGCCCTACCGCCAGATATAATCCGCTCAGGACGAAGGAGACTCCGAAAAGAGAGACATCGGCATAGGCTTCCTCTACGATAAAGTATTTGAAATAATATACGGTAGCCCCGTCGCGGATGGAATTGAATACCAGGGCGGAGACACCCGCTCCCAATAATATCCACCAAGGCTTATTGTGCAATAGGTCTTTCAAGTCGTCTTTTAACGAGCCTTGTCGCTCCTTGATCGGTCTCACCCGCTCTTTTGTCCAGGCGAAACATCCATAAAAGAGAAGGGCGCACAGGATGGCGATAACTACGACCGCGAGGGTCCATCCCTGTTGTTGGTCCGCCAACTCATCGCTATTTCCGCTAAAGAAGCGCACCATCGGCATGAATAGCAACAGGGCTATAAAGCTACCGATATAGGCGAACACCATGCGATACGTGGAAAGGGTATTCCGGTCTTGCGGCAACGGGCTCATCACCCCGAGCAGCGACGCGTAAGGCACGTTTATGGCGGAGTACACCATCATCATCAGCGAATAGGTGATATAGGCATAGATCAAATGACCGGTTTGCCCGAAAGAAGGAGTCGTGAACGTCAATACCCCGATAGCGGCGAAGGGGATCGCCAGCCAAAGCAGATAGGGGCGAAACTTTCCCCAGCGTGTCTGCGTACGATCCGCCACGACACCTACAATCGGGTCGAATACCGAGTCCCATACACGAGTTATCAAGAACATCGTACCTACGGCCGCCGCCGGTAGCCCGAATACATCCGTATAGAAAATCATCAAGTAAGCGCCAAACAGTTTCCAGAACATAGACGATGCCATGTCGCCGAAACCGTAGCCTATCTTCTCCGTGAGTTTAATCATATGAGTGGTTCTTATGGGTTATTTCAAGAGTGGAAGATTCCGGTCGATCAGCTTTTTCAGTGTCTCGACAGACGCGGTCGTAGTCAGCCCGTCGGCCGGAGTGTTCAGGCAATAATCCACCAATTTGTCGATCGTGGATACGGCCACGTGCATACGGGTATCGGAAGACGCGTAGTAAATATATACGGTTCCATCCTCATCCGCGATCCATCCGTTGGAGAATAATACGTTGGATACGTCGCCCGTTCGCTCCTCGTTTTCCGGAGCCATGAAATAACCGCCGGGTGTGGCGATCGGTCTCGTGGGATCTTCCAACGCGGTCATATACATATAAAGTACGTAACGCAGTCCGGCGGCGCATCCCCGTACGCCATGGGCGAGATGTAGCCAGCCTCTCGGTGTCTTGATCGGGTGGGGGCCTTCGCCATTCTTCACCTCCTTTATCGTATGGTAGTAACGCTGGTCGATAATGGTTTCCTCCTTTACTTCGGCGTGGGTGATATCATCTATCAAGGCCCATCCGATACCGCCGCCGCTTCCCGCGTCGATAAATCCGTCTTGTGGGCGGGTGTAAAGGGCGTATTTACCATTCACGAATTCCGGGTGCAGTACGACGTTACGTTGTTGGCTCTTGGACTTTAAATCCGGCAGGCGTTCCCAGTTCTTCAAGTCTTTGGTCCGGGCGATAGCCGCCGTGGCGGTTGCCGAGGATAGATCTCCGGGAGCCGCGTCCGGGTCATGCCGCTCGGCGCAAAAGATACCGTAGACCCAGCCGTCTTCATGAGCGGTCAGGCGCATGTCGTAAATATTGGTGGCCGGTACCCGGTCGTCCGGCATGGTTACCGGGTACTCCCAGAAGCGGAAATTGTCTACTCCGTTCGGGCTTTCGGCCACGGCGAAGAAGGACTTACGGTCGCTTCCTTCCACGCGTACCATTAATAGATATTTACCATTCCATTTGATTGCGCCGGAGTTCATGGTAGCGTTCATGCCGATGCGCTCCATCAAGTAGGGGTTTGTCTTTTCATTTAAGTCATATCTCCAGAACACCGGGGTATGCGCGGCTGTCAGTACAGGATATTGATAACGGGTGAAGATTCCGTTTCCGTCTTCTAAAGGAATGTTTTTTCGGCTTAACAAAGCTTCGTGTTTAGCGAGGAGTTCGTTTGCTTTTTCTTGAAATTGTTTCATGATGTTTTTGCTTTAAATGATATTATCAGATAGTGGGAGACGGGGCATGCCCCGTCTCTACAACTGGATATGACGTGATTTATATGATGCTATTTATATAGGTTGATATCGGAGGCGAACAATGTTTTCGGATTCTCGGAGAACTTCTTGAAATCCTCGGCAGAGGCTTGTCCGGGATAGGGGCCAAAGAAGTGAGTGACTTTCTCTCGGGCGTTTCTCCATACCAATACATAAGCGACCGGATATTTCTCAAGGGCAGGCAGCAGGGTTCCCGTCCACCAGGTGGAGTCTGGTACCCCTTCGTAGCCGGTCTCCGTGACCGCTATGATCTTATGGTTGGCTTTGCCTATGCTGTCTATAACGGAAAGGCTGGTATCCATGCTTTTCAGGAAGAAATCCTTATCTTCTCGTTGGTAAGCGTCGAAGCCAAGGACATCGATCAAGTCATGTCCGGGATAACGTTCCAGATACGACGCTTGATCCCGCGGCTCCGTGCCTGTGGAATAAGCGTAGACGATCTGGTCCGTTGCCCCGTGAGCGCTAAGATAATCGGCGGTCATTCGCCATAGCGCCTTGTATTCATCAGTGGTGCATAAATTCTGTCCCCACCAGAACCAACTTCCGGTGTGTTCGTGCCAAGGACGGAACAAGACAGGGATCTTGCTGCCATCGCTTGTTATCAAGGAAAGGATGAAATCATTCACCTTGCCTAGCCAACCTTGGAATTTCGCATAGTTCTCCCCTTCCGGCAGGATCGATTTCACGACGGCAGGATCCGATACGTCCCAGGCGTCCCCTCCGGTTTTAGGGTTACGGGGATGCCAACTTAAGGATACCAAGCCTCCCCGGTTATATTGGTTGATGATTTCTTGTCGTATTTTCTCGAAAGGCACTTTATCGAGGCTCTTATCTCCCCCGAGCTCGATCTCTCCAAGATCAAAGCTGATAACGGCCGGATAATCGCCGCATACTTTTTGTACGTCCGAGCCTCCTTCCTCAAATTCCCATCCGATGCCATAAACCGTATCATCGTGATGTCCGAACATGATTCCTTTGGGTGGAATCGCACGTAGGTTCTCTATTAAACGTTCTCTTGGCGAAACCTGTTCGGTTGTCGGCTCTTGTCCTTTCTTCGACGGCGAGCAGGCGATGAGTGCCCCTAGGCATAACATGGTGATTAATTTCGTGTTCTTCATGATAACTATCTTTCTTTATAAACGCGAATGTAAGAGGTATCGGGTACATAATCTAGTATTATTTTATCGGATAGCGATATTATTTTTATTTCTATCGCCTGATTGCCAAGATTGGGATACTTTGTTATCTTTGTGACATTAATTAATCAAATAGCGTAACTATGGGAAAATGGAATGAACAACAGGGATTATTGAAAGAAAGGAAGGAATGGGAAAAATCTCGGAAAGAGAATCTCGGCAAGTTCTTTTATGATTTGGCAAAGCTTACTTTTGCGGGAGTCGTGATAGGTGGAATTATAATGTTGTATGGCGAGCCTAAAATGGCAACTCATTGGACAAGGGTAGTAAGTGGTTTACTTGGTACAGGAATGATCGCTTTTTTTGCGAATAGAATGTTTAAATAAAAAAGATATGGATTCATTAACATTGACTTTTTTGATCATCATTGTAGTCATGGCGATATTGATCGCATGGTCATACACAAAGTCCGGAAAGAAATGGCTGGGTTTGTGATAATGATATAAAAAGAGTCTGCCAGAAAGAGTATATAGGATTATTTTTGGCAGACTCTTTTTTTTACTTTCCGGTTTGTACCTGTACACGCTCTTTCGAGGTTATCTTCTTCTCAAATACTTTTGTGTCCAATTGGATAGGGGCATTGACGAAATCCGGGACATTATAGGAATAGACAGAGCGAGCGTAGTAGGTTCCCGGATCTTTTTGGGGAAGGAGAAAGGGCTTGCTTATCTTGCCGTTCTCGTCCATGCTAGCCAGATAAAGGCGGGTATAAAGACCGTCCCCCCGGCGGCTACTGAAGACAAACCAGCGGGAGTTACTGCTCCAGTTATGGAAGCTCTCGGTATCATCGCTATTTACCTCGGATAGCTTGCGGAGGTCTCCGCTAGTCAAGTCCAGCAACCATAGATCCGCCTCTTTATGCCAGATCGAAAAGTTTCCGTAATCGGATAAGGTGAACATCATATATTTGCCGTCATAGGAAGGACGGGGGAAAGATACGCTTTTCCCTAAAGCCTCCGCGTTCACCAACGTATCGATACGGCTCCCGAATGTACCGGTAGAGGGATCGAAATCGATACTACATAAATTATATTTTATCTCTTTATACGCTTCCGGTATTTTTTTGGCCTCGGCGGAACAAAAGTAAAGCGTACGACCATCCGGGGAGAAGGCGGGGAAGGTCTCGAACCTGTCTTTCTTTTGTAAAGAATCGCAAAGGAGTAGACGATGATCTGCCGGATGATAAACGACTACATCAGACTCCAAATCCAAGACTTCTACCCGCTCGTCCTTAACCGTATGGAACGATTGCCGGGTGTTGTTCGTGGAATACGCTATATATTCGCCTCCGGGATGCCAGTAGGGATAAACACAGGCGGCGATTGTCTGGTCTGTTTTCGTGTTGAGGTATTCATCCTTATTACCGGTTCTCATAAAAGTAGCTCCATGCGTCCCTCGGATGTGAAGGCTGAAATGGCTCGGGTCCGTACGGTTGAAGGCGTGGCAGTTTACGCACATACCTTTGACCAACGTGTTTTCCACCAAAGGTCTTTCTTTATGAGACGATAGATCACGCTCATAAATACCCATACGGCTGTAGACTTCATAGCCGGGAGCGATCTTCCGGTATACCAAACCGTAATCGATCGGATAGGGGCTGATGTACATGGAGAAAGGCTTGTAAGTACGCCATTTCCCGTCTTGCTTGATACTGACGGTAAAGCATAAGCTATCTCCTTGATGGGAGGCAAGCAGTTGTTTCCACTCTTTTTCCGGGAAATTAATGTGCTTCGCGTTTATATGCATCTCTTTGCCTTGGTGCCCTTTTACGATAACATCTATCCGCTCATAGGAGGCATCCGTATAAGAGAAATTCATAGGAGCTATCGTAGCGGGAACTGTCACCCCGATATAATCCGGATAGATGGACGGGTATTTCCCGATTTGTTCGGGAGATACCACCGATTCCTCACAAGCGGTAAGTAACGCTATACATATACTATATAATAAGATAAGCTTTCTCATGGCCGTTTATTTTCTGAATAATAAGTAATACCAAAATGTCTTTTCGTATTTCGGGCGAAGGATAGGCTCGGAGTCTTTCCGCTTCATGTAAACACGGGCGAACTCGCTTACTCCTTCCAATACGTCGCGGGAGATGCTCCAAGGAAGGCCTTGGAAATTAGGATGCTGCTGTGTCCAAATGAAGATCAATGCCTCTTGGTAAGAGATGGGTATGTGGTTATAGCCCAGATTTTTTCCCAGCGGATAATAGTTCATGAAACGTTCCAGATCCTTCTTCTGCAAGACATAGGCCAGCATATACTCGAAAGCCATCCGGTTACTTTTATTATGTTGCAGTAATAAGCCTAGCATGACATCCATTTCTGTGTCGCTGAACAAGAAATCTTCCGTATATCGGGCTTTCCGCAACCATCCCCATTCGGGATGCTTCTCTATCTTCTCTTCGTCATTTAGATAGCTCATGGCGTTGGTCGCCCATTTCTTGTAGAACAAGGTCTGCCGCAAAGCCCGCAGGTATTTGGCGGCGACAGCGTATTGTCCATTGATCAAGTTGGTCTCGGCCAGACGCATATAGGCACGTCCGCTTTTCTTATAGTCGGGGATAGCCTCCATCGCCTCGAACATATAGCGTTGAGAGGAGTTGATCATTCCCAGATGATAGAATATCTCGCTGGTTGGGAGCGGTGAGGTGAAATCTCTTTGGAAGGTAGGGATCAATCCTTCCGTCCCATTCTGGTAGAAATGGAACATGCGATCCCCTAATTGTCCGGTCTTGGCGAGAGCCAGATTTAGGCAGGTCACGGAGAAGGGGGAATTAGGTTCTTTGTTTTCCGCCGCCTTGATGATCTTGTTCCATTGTTTCATGCGGGTGAGATAATCGTATTTCATGGCCTCCTCCTTATCCGGATTGCTGGCGGCGTGAATCCATGTGCCACCACCGATAAGGAGCAGGGTGGGGATAGCGGCCATCCAAACTTTAGTACCCTTTGCCGGTGGGGGTAGTAAGGCTAGTGCCCCGGGAATTATGGCTGCGGTAGCGATTGTCAGTAATAGGATGTTGGGAACGATCAGGGGGAAACGATAATAGTCGATGCCAGTCATGAGGCTAAGCAATGGATATTGCGTGAGGCTTTGTGCCAATAAGGGGTATAGGATTCCAAGTAAGATGTAGATCGGAATCCATATATAGGATTTGTTGGATGCGGCTGGCACGGATTTGACGCAATGCCCGATCGCTACTCCAATAACAAAGATGAAATAGCCTCCACCTACCACCCAGTAGAGCACCGGCATCATTAGGAGCGTATAGATGATTCGTCTCCACGGATGAGCTATTTTTCGCTGGATGATTAGAGCGGAGAGGGCGAGTATTATGGAGATGGGGAATGCCAGCAAGGCATTCTCATCGCATAAAAACACCCAGAGCAGGATGGAAGGGAGAAAGCTGAGCGGATACCAAAAGCTGGAAGCTCCCATTTGTTTGGACAGTCCGTTTATTTGCCGTTGGATAAGTACGAGAACGATCGCCAAGATCGTAGCCCCTGCCCAAGCGAAATAATAGAACTGCGTCAGGAACTCCGCTACATATTCTGCGATGCCTCCGGGATGGAGGCATTTGTCAGCTCCATATTCCGGCGTGAACAGGAATAACTGGAATTGCTCGTGGTAATGCAAATGATGAGGATAATAAAGTCCCCAAAACAGGCAAATCGTATAACCAAATAATAAGGAAGCGATCCCTCTTAGATACCTATATTTACGTGTATTTTCCATGACCTTGTTATTTAAAAATCTCAGCCTCCTCGTCGTGGTAGATATCTTGTACATCTTCTGCGTCGAAAGGAAGCTCGCTAGTGGATAATTCAGGTATGTTATAAGATTTCAATGTGATATCGTAATGTTCAGGGTCCTCTTGCGGGAGTACGAACGGTTTATGCGCTTTTCCCGTACTATCCACGTAAGAGAAATAAGGCTTTCCGTACAGCCCGTCATCCCGCTTGCTGGCAAAGACAAACCAATGGCTGTTAGAGGACCAGCTATGGTAGGTATCCGATTTATCGGAGTTGACGGCAGGTAAGGTGTCTATCTTCCCGGTCTGGAGGTTCATCATATGGAGGTCTGTTTCCCGGTGCCAGATCGGGAAGGTGCCATAATCGGCTACCGTGAAAAGCAGGTATTTCCCGTCGGGCGAGATCTTGGGATGGCAGGCGGAGCCATTATGTTTCTTGGCATCCCATACGGTCTCGATCCGTCGGCCCCATTCTTTTGTGTCTTTATGGAAAGATATGCGGCATAGGGAATATTTCAAGTTATGGATGCTATCCGGCAACGGCTGGATAGGGGCGGAACAATAATAGATCCATTCCCCGTCGGGCGAGAAGGTAGGGAAGGTCTCTAGTTGATCCTTCCGGCTAGTCGAGGGGGAGGTGAGGAGTCGTTTATTTCTGAAATCGACGACAACTAGACCGGAGGTCGTGTCATAGACTTCCAATCGCTTACTCCCTAACGAATGAAAAGCGGGGATGATGATATTCGTGGAAAAGACGGCGAACTGTCCCGAAGGATGGAAATCACCATAGACAGCCCCGTTCGGCAGACTGTCGTTGCTCAGTTTCAATTTCCTCAAATGTCCGTTACGGTTCAGCAGGGTTCCCCCTTGTTTTCCCCGTACATGGAACATGGATAAGCTTCCTTTCTTATTTCCGTAAATATGGCAGTTCATGCAAGAACCGTCGGTATCTTTGTTGTCGGCGATAACTCGTTCCTCAAAGGATTTGATCTCTCGTTCGCGTAATTGGATCTTGTTCCATACCTCGTAGCCCGGTTCTATAAGTCGGTAGCTTATGTAATTATCTAGTTTCTCCGGAACTACTTGCCAGTAGAAAGAGGGGTAACGGAGCCATTTGCCCTTGATACGGGCGACTACGGTTATTTGCAGGCGGTTGCCTGCTTCCTGCTCCATGAGACTTTTCCATAGGCTCAAAGGAAAAACGGCTTTCTTACCGAAAGACAATTGTATCTCTTTCGATTTCCCTTTTAAAGTTACTTGTATCGCGTCCGCGTCATTTCTCAATAAGAAGTTGAGGGGGGCGATATTCGCGGGGATCATGATATCCGTATAATCGGGATACATGGGGATCGGGTCTGTGGTATTCTCTATTTGCTTCGGGGTAGGGGTACATCCTGCCAGCAAGCAGATTATCCAGACGAGGTAATAGGTTATGTTTCTTTTCATGATTCTTACTTCTTTCATGGTTGACTCTCCTTTCCGGGTTCTGTTGTCGCGAAATGATAATAGAACCAATAGGTCTTACCGTATTTCACTTTCAAGCTCGTGTCCTTTGCCTCATAAAGCCGGGTATAATCGGCGAATTTCTTCGCTATCTCTACCGGAATTTGGTATTTTATAAGTTCTTCCGTGCGGATATTACCTTGGCGAGCTAGATGGATCAACAGGGCCTCGGCGAAAATGGGACTAGATACCTTACCCGGCACATAGTCTTCCCCAAAAGAACGGAGATCTTTGGAGAGTAAATGATAACAGAGTAAGTATTCGTAAGCGCGGAGGTTTCCGGCGTTCGAGGCTACTAAGTTCCGTAAGGAAGTCACGGCATCGTTACCGGAACGCAGTTGATCTTGGGTCGGGATGTCTCTGCGTTTCTTCTCCAGCCACTCCTTTACTTGCGGGGTTTGCTGACCGGGCATCCTCTTTTCGGCCCAGCTTTTATGAAGGAGTGTCTTGTCTAATATACGCAGATATTTAAGAGCAGCCTCATCATCCCCATTGACCAGATTGATTTCAGCCAGTCGTTTTATCATGCGGCTACTTGAATTGCGGGGCGAGAAGATCATACTTAGCATGGCGCAATGCTCGGCCATGGTCATATCTCCTAACGTGAACCATAGCTCGTTGGCGAACAAGATGGAGAGAAAGGATGCGGATGGGTTCACGGGGAGGATCAACGCTTTCGTACTCGGTTGGTTCCACGCTAGGAGGTCCCGAGAGAGAGAAACGGGTGAATTGGTCTCGGTGGAATGCGTAGCGTTGTACAGATTCCGGTAATAGGTCGCCCAAAGGATTTGGCGGTCTGTCCCGAGATGCTTTCTCATCTTTTGTGTATTTCCGAAATAATGCTCCACATCGAGGCCGAGCACATACTCCCGGTCGAGATCCGGTTTACTCCACCAAGAGGTAGCGGGATATTGGGTCGCTGGAAGAAGCAATATACCTACCGCGAGCAGGACGCTTAGCTTTTGATGATGCGCTATGATTCCGGCGGCCAGCATAAGGGCCAGGCAGAGCCATGCCCCGTACCCGAAGCACCAATAACAAAGGAGCATGGCGGGAATACAAGTAAGAAGACGTTGCCCCTCGGTTTGGCTCCGGCTATATAATAGGAAAATACCTTCTGCTCCGATCAAGGAGAGAGTCGCGGATAACGGATAGGCGAGTCCGCAAGACCTTCCGGTCTCCCATAATACGCATATTAGCATAAGGGGTAGGGCGTATCTCTTGCTTACGAATAACCGGAATGTCCGGTAGGTAAGTAGGGCGAATAAAGTTAAGACAACGCTTAAGATGAACGGGCCTCCCCCGATGTAATAAAAGAATTGCGTGAGGAAATCTCCGGCTATACAAGCCAGCGACGCTTCCTCTTGAAAATATCCATGGAGAAACTCGCCGCTGTACAAGAACAGCATCATCTGCTCTTTGTGGAACAAATGATAGGGGTACATCCAGAAGAAGAATGCGAAGATCGCTATCGCCAGTACCGTCAGCGTGATTGATAGATTATATTTAATGATTTGTTTCATCCAGTTCCTTTCGTTGCTCTTCGGTCAAGGAGGGCTTTATCATCTTATAGAGGAATTTCCCGACCGTTTGGTTGATATGTTCTTTTATGAACGCATAATTAAAAGCTTGCGTCTCTACTCTCAAAGAATCCCATGTCTGCTTAATGCGGATGGAATCTTCCGGCGAACAAGTCTTAAGCGCCGTCCATAGAGCATAGGATTCGCCATCGGTCTTTTGCTTCCGGTCTTTCCAATCTTGCAAGGCCTCGTTTTGCGGTGTACCGGAGGCCGAGCTGATGGAGTCTATCCGTACCGAGGTCACGCCCGGTTCCGTTACGATCAATAACTCTTGGAATTTAAGACGTAAGAGGATGCGCATACGGAGTACTTTCATCTCTTCTCCCGTCCCATGGAAGGTAAACCGTGCGTTCTCTATTCTTGCGGAATCTATATTTTCTATTGAGGCGTTTTCCATGGGTGCCAGATAAATCCATTCCCCATCCTGCTGCGCGGTGGGTAGGGTGCCTTCTATGATGTATTTGGAATCGTTAGATTGACAAGCAAACAGGCACAACAAAGCGAATATTCCTATAAATAGATATTTCATCGATCAAATTCATTAGTAATTAGAGACTCAAAGTTTAGACTGCGTAAAGTTAGTGCTTTTTCGGGAAAGGGAATGATGTTTTTTTGATAAAGGGTGGTATTTAATGGGTATATTTGTGGAAAAAACACATATGATCGATCTAGATTCCACACAAGCCGCTTATTGGATTGGGCGCTTGGGCATGACCCCGCATCCGGAGGGAGGATATTGCCGTGAGATGTACCGTCCCGAACGATGGGTGCCGGTTGAGGGTACTTCCGGGAAACGCCGGGTGATGACTACTATTTATTATTTATTGGAGGACGGGGATTTCTCTGCTTTCCATCGGATTCAATCGCCGGAAAGCTGGTTCTTTCATAAGGGAGAGCCTTTGCTTATCTTTTCCATTGAGGAGGGGAAATGGGTCTGCCGGGAGTTGTCGGACCGAGACGAAGGGACTTTGCAAGTGACGATCGAGCCGGGGATCTGGTTCGCCGCTCGTTTAAAGAACCCGAATGGTTTCTCTTTGGTGAGTTGCGCCGTTGCTCCTGGGTTTGAGTATGCGGATTTTGAGTTGGCGGATAAAGAGGTTTTGATCACTCAGTATCCGGAATGGGAACGGGAAATCCGAGAACTTAGCCGTTGAGCTGGAATGAAAAAAGGAGGACGCTGATTAAGACATCCTCCCTTTTTATGAAATAAAGAACAATTAAGCGTTTAGGACTTTCTTGAAGCGACGGATAAACTCCTTGGCCTCATCCATCGTCAAGCAAAGCGGCGGAAGCAGACGGATCGTATTGGTTCCGGCTACGCCCGTGAACACTTTCTCCTCAAAGAGAAGTTTGCTACGAACCTCTTTGATAGATCCCTCGAACTCGATACCGATCATCAAACCACGGCCCCGGATTTCCTTGATGCCTGGAAGCTTATGAAGCTCTTCTAGTAAATAGGTACCCACTTTAGCGGCGTTATCAATCAAATGCTCGTCCTCCATAATGTCAAGAACGGCGATAGCGGCGGCGCAAGCCAAATGATTACCGCCGAAAGTAGTGCCGAGCATACCATAAACCGGCTTGAATTTCGGGCTGATCAATAACCCGCCCATCGGGAAGCCATTGGCGATGCCTTTCGCTACCGCGATGAGATCCGGCTTGATTCCGGCGTATTGATGGGCGAAGAATTTACCGCTTCTTCCATATCCGGATTGAATCTCATCCAAGATCAGACAGACATCGTAAGTCGTACATAGGTCGCGTAACTCGCGCATGAAATCATCCGTCGGCAATTGGATACCACCTACGCCTTGGATACCTTCGATGATCACGGAAGATACATCCCCCTTTTTCAACTCTTCCCGAACGGCGGAAGCGTCGTTCAAAGGAAGATAAGTGACCGCTAGATCCTCGTTTACCGGAGCGATGATTTTAGGATTATCCGTGACACGGACGGCCGCGGAGGTACGGCCATGAAAGGCGTGCTTGAAAGCGATCACCCGCTTCTTCCCGTTATGGAAAGAGGCAAGCTTTAGCGCGTTCTCGTTCGCCTCCGCTCCGGAGTTGATCAGAAACAACGAATAATCATCGTAGCCGGAAGCTTTCCCTAGCTTATCCGCCAGTTTTTGTTGCAAGCTATTGATCACCGAGTTCGAATAAAAGCCTAATTTGTTAACCTGCTCGGTAATCGCCTTTACGTAAGTAGGATGGCTGTGACCCACCGAGATCACGGCATGTCCGCCATATAAGTCGAGGTACTCGTTTCCCTCGCTATCCCATACATGACATCCTTTGCCTTGTACGATCTCTATATTAAATAATGGATATACGTCGAATAAATTCATCTTTGTAATATTTTTTAAAACGCTGAGGGTTTCAAGTGAAGGCCAACCGTCTCCTCCAACCCGAACAATAAATTCATGTTGTGGACCGCTTGGCCGCTAGCGCCCTTCAATAAGTTATCGATCATAGAGATGATAAGCAGCTTATCCTCTATTTTCTGTAAGTAGATCAAGCATTTATTCGTATTTACCACCTGTTTCAAATCCGGGTTCTTATCGGTGATAAACGTGAAGCTGTGATCCTCATAATATTCCTCATAAATACGCCGGATCTCCACCAAGTCGATCTTACAATCAAGGTACGTCGTGGCGAATATGCCCCGGGAGAAATTACCGCGTACGGGGATGAAGTTGATATGGCTTGAATAGCTCTTCTGCAACTGGCTCAAGCTCTGGTTGATCTCGGCCAAGTGCTGATGCGTAAAAGGCTTATAGATCGATATGTTGTCGTTTCGCCAGCTAAAGTGAGAGGTGGAAGAAGGCTTCACGCCCGCTCCCGTCGATCCCGTGATGGCATTGACATGCAAGTCGGAATTCAGCATCAAGTGCTTCGCCAATGGCAATACGCCCAATTGGATGCAAGTAGCGAAACAACCGGGGTTCGCTATATGCTGGGCGTTGCATATCTGGCGGCGGTTCAATTCCGGCAAGCCATACACGAAATCGTGCTCTGGGCTTTCGATCCGGTAGTCCATGCTCAGGTCGATAATCTTCACGTTCTCGGGAACCGTGTGGCTCTCCAGGAACTTCTTCGTATCGCCATGAGCGGTGCAGAAGAACAGCAGGTCGATGCTATCCAATGGCAATTCGCTGGTAAATACCAAATCCGTCTCGCCATAAAGACCACCATGCACGTCCGTTACCTTATTGCCGGCGTTACTGCTGCTATTTATAAATGTAATCTCGGCATCAGGGTGGTTTAGGAGCAGGCGGATCAACTCACCCGCCGTATAACCCGCTCCGCCTATAATTCCGCATCTAATCATATCTCTTCGTCTTTATGGTTCGTATAATAAACACGTAGCGGAGTAGAAAGAACCTTGATGAAGCCCTTAGCGTCGTCGGCGGTCCAACCTTTCTGCATCTCTCCGTACTCGCCGAATTTCGTCTTCACCAAGTCATCTTCAGACTCTACGCCAACGGTAGAGAAGGACAACGGACGAAGCTCCAGAATAGCCGTACCGTTCACGTTACGCTGAGACTCTTGCAACATCGCCTCGATGTCGCGCATCACCGGTTCCAGATATTGGCTCTCGTGCAAGAACATGCCATACCAGTTCGCTACCTGATCCTTCCAGTATTGTTGCCATTTGCTCAACGTATATTTCTCCAGGAAGCGGTGTGCCCCGATAATCAACACAGGAGCGGCGGCCTCGAAACCGACACGTCCCTTGATGCCAATGATCGTATCGCCCACGTGCATATCCCGGCCGATACCGTAAGCGGCCCCGATCTCCTCGATCTTCTGGATAGCGGCGATCTTATCCTCGAACACCTCACCATTCACGGCGTGAACCTCGCCGTTCTTGAACTCGATGCGCAATTGCTCGCTGCCGGTCTTTTCCACTTGTTTCAGATAAGCGCTCTCGGGTAATCCTTGCGCGGAATCAAGAATCTCGCCACCGCAGATAGACGTTCCCCAAAGACCTACGTTATAGGAATATTTCAACTTCGTGAAATCAGCCTCGAAACCGTGCTCCTTCAAGTAGTTGATCTCTGCCTCACGGCTCAAGGCCATATCGCGGGTCAAAGTGATAATCTCCACGTTCGGAGCCAATACCAAGAAAGTCATATCGAAACGAATCTGGTCGTTACCCGCTCCGGTAGAACCATGGGCGATAGCGTCGGCACCGATCTCGTTCGCGTAGCGGGCGATTGCCAAGGCTTGGAAGATACGCTCGGAACTTACGGAGATAGGATACGTACCATTACGCAGCACGTTTCCGAAAATCATGTACTTCAAGCTCTTCTCGTAATACTCTTTCGTAACGTCGATCGTCACGTATTTCGTGGCGCCTAGCTTATAGGCGTTCTCCTCGTTCTTTTTCAATTGTTCCTCGCTGAAACCACCTGTGTTAGCGCAAGCGGCGTACACCTCGTATCCTTTTTCCTTCGCCAGATACATGACCGTGAACGAGGTATCCAAACCTCCGCTGAACGCTACTACTACTTTCTTCTTCATTGTTCCTTTATTTTATGTTGTTTTTCTATCGTATTAATTAGTCTTTTTAGCTAGATCGCGAGCATCTTGCTCTCGTTGCGCACGATGCGGATCGGCCGGGTCGAACATCATGGCCGTGCAGATGCAATATTTGCGTCCGGTACGTTCCAAGACATCATGGTTTACGCAGCCGTTGCACCCCCGCCAGAAAGCCTCGTCGTCCGTCAAGTTGGCGAACGTGACCGGTACATATCCCAGCTCGGTATTCATTTTCATCACGGCGGCCCCAGAGGTAAGACTGAATATCTTCGCCTTCGGCCAGCGCATGCGGGCAAGCTGGAAGGTCATGTCCTTGATGCGTTTAGCGATACCCAAGCCCCGGAAATTAGGATGTACGATCAAGCCGGAGGTAGTCACATACTGCTTGTTTCCCCATGACTCGATATAGCTGAATCCGGCAAACTCGTTTCCCGCCAAGGCGATCACCGCCTTGCCCTCTTTCATCTTCTGGGCCACATACTCGTGCGTACGTTTGGCGATACCCGTGCCTCGGACTTTAGCGGCAGACTCGATCGTCTCTAGGATCGTATCCACATATACCTCGTGAGAGGCATCAGCGATCATAACATCAATTTCTATTTCTTGTCTCATTTTATTGTTTGTTCTTAGTTCTTCCCTTTTATATAAAATGTGATAAAGCGGCAATCACCTTCTCTTGGCTTACGCCGTTGCGGGGGATTACCAAGATCGTGTCGTCTCCGGCAATGGTGGCCAGTATCTCGCTCGGGGCATGGGAATCTATGTCTGAGGCGATACCCATGGCGTAACCCGGTCGTGTTTTCACCACCGCCAAGTTTCCGGAAAACTCGATATCCGGCTTTTTCTTGCCTTTAGGCTGTGCTTGTTTGCTTATACGCTCTTCGGGAAGGCGATATACATAATCTCCGTTTCCGTCGTGTACCTTGGCCACTTTCAGTTGCTTGATGTCGCGGGAAAGCGTAGCTTGCGTAACCGAGAATCCGCTATCTTCTAGTTCTTTAAGTAGCTCTTCTTGATTACTTATCACCTTCGCCTGTATAATACCGCAAATGGCATCCAATCGTTCCTTCTTCGTACTCATGTTGTATATTTATGCAAAACAGGCTGCAAATATAAAGAGTATTGTTGAATAAATATGCAAGTTGGGGCTTTTTTTTCTGCATATTAAGCAGATCTCCTTCACTTAAGGAGAGCAAGCCTCGTTTACGGCCGTGACAACGAGGCTTATCGTTCATTAATAGATGGTTTTAACAGGTGGTTTCTTTGTTGATGTGATACTGGAATCGCTTTCTTCCTTTCTTTATGCTTCTTTTTTGGGGGGTAATCGTGACAGTGTCTTTCCTTGAATCGGCCAAACCATGAATCGGGAGAGGAGAAAAAACGCTCTTTTGGGTGGAAATATCCCCGTTTCCATACACATTAGGCGGCGAAAGCCTATGCGACGGGTCGCATTAGGCAACGCCGATACTGCCGTTGGGCATCGTAAATAGTCAAGAGTAGGGTTATGAGTAGTCGCGAATGGGTATTCTAACCCAGTTATGCCCCTATTATAGCACCGTTTTTCCTCCCTTCCTATCCTCCAAATATGAAATAGGATGAATATATACCGCTAGAATAAAAGGCCATTTTTCCACATCTTCCTATCCGATAAGCAATTGCTGTTTTATTCTTCCGTTTTCAAGGCCATACCGTACCTTTGCCCGGAAAAATCGATTCTCCGGGACTTCGGTTTACAAAGTGTCAGAATGTCAAATTCTCATGAATCTTGTTTGCAACCAGTCATCAAGCAATCCTGCCAATTCACTATTGTTCAAGTCTTGCATCAAGAAATGCGTATTACCATGAATGCCTATTTTAGGCAGTTCTACTAATGTGGCATTGCCTCCGTGCTGGTTGATGGTTTCCACGAACTTGCGAGCCATTTGAAGACGCACACGCCAATTTTCGTCGCCGAGGTTTTTGGAGGGTGTTTCGGGTATGTAATCACCGAAATAGAGGACGATAGGGATCTCTGTAAGCCGCTTGAATTGTTCCTTCGGGACGGGCGTTCCCGCTACGCCTCCTGTCAGCCCGTCGATACGCTCCGGCACTTCGCCTTCGGGGAATACGAAGCCGCCCGGTTCATAGGATACGACCGCTTTGACCTCCGGATTCTGCATGGCAGATAGCCAGCCCGGGAAGCCTCCTGCCGAATGGGTGACAAGGATATGACCGCCGATACGCTTTGCCAATGCGCCCAGTGCGGGAACATCCTGCCTGTGGTCGCTGATGTCGGGTGTCATTTCACGGAAGAATTGGGAGAGCGATGCGGAGTCCTTTGGGAATTGCACGTCTTTGTTGTAGTTAGGCCAAATGCCGATGCGCCAGATGTCGAACCAAAACATTTCGTCGGCTACGGGCTTGACCATTGTGGTTGCCGATGTTCTTCCTGCACGTCCGCGACCGGGTAAGTCCATCACATAGCTGCTCCAACCTCGGCGCAACATCAATGTGGCGAAACCATCCCTGCCATCGGGAGTCATCTGCCAACAAACTCCTGAACCGCCATAGCCATGCACATAGACAAGCGGTAAGGGCTTGCGGTCGGCAGGAATCTGAAAGTTCACGAAGGCATGGTCGGCACGATAGCTTTGCCCGGTTTCTTCTTGTTCTGCCCAGCCGACAAACTTACTGTTGTCGTAGCTACCTTGTCGTTGTACGGTTGTTCCTCTTACTGTGAAGTGTCCCTGTTTGACGATTGCGATAGGTTCTTGTGCGTTGATTGCCGTCGCGGCCATGAGCAACGCGGCGGATAAGATTACTTTCTTCATTTCTTTTCTGTTAATTGGTCCAACACGTTGCGAAGCGGTTCTGAGTAAGTTTTGCCGAGATTCATTTTCACGATGTTCAGCAATGCCGAGAGCTGGTTGGGGGTAATGCCCAAATGCAGACCTATTGCCATGTGTCCGTAAGCCATCGGTTCTACGCCGCCTACTCCGGCAAGGATAGATATCGTAGCGAGCTCGCGCTCCCGATAGGTCAGCAAGTCACGCTCGAAGAGGTCGGCGAACAGATGTTCTTTGAGGAATCGCTCGATGGTTGGAGCGAAGAGGGCATAGCCCGCTTTCGGGGCATCGGCTGGCGCGCCCGATATTTCGGCAAGCACATCACGTCCACGCTCATAGCGGTTTCTGTTGTCCGTAATGGTGGAGGCTTCGCGGCCTACGGTGTCATGGATACCTTGGGCTTTCCGCTCGTCCACCACTTGCATGAAGGTCTGGATGGCACGCAGGCTACGGGGAAATCCACAGTAGGCATAGGCGTGAATCAAGACCTCGTTTACCTCGTTGAGGGTCATGCCTGTCTCTAACGCTTGGGCAAAGGCCGATTTCAAATGCTCCAAATCACCGTTGCCGGTATAGGATGCGACCGCGACGATAGCTTGCTCTCGCAGGGTAAGCACCTTGTTCGCTTCTGTATAACGGCTGGCGGCTTCGGCGGTAGCTTCACGATATTGCTCGTCGCTTATCGGAGAGAGCCATACGGCGGCATTGTTCTGCGGATTGGTGGTGATGGCTACGTGGGCAAACCAACTGTCTGGTGCTGCCCCGTGCCAATGCTCCACATCGGGGGCTATCTCCACGATGTCGCCCGGGAAGAGGCGACGGGCAGGTTGTCCCTTCTCTTGATAATAGCCGATGCCGGCGGTGGCTATCAAGAGTTGCCCGGCCTTGTGCGAATGCCAACTGTTGCGGCACCCCGGCTCGAAGGTGACGTTTGCCATCGGGACGTTCAACTCTTTCTTCTCCGTTAGAGGGGCGAGCCATACCTCGCCCGTGAAGTTCGGGTTAGGAGAGAGCTTGTCGCCCAGCGGATAGGGCTGGCGGAAGGTCTCGGCTGTCTGCGCATGTGCCGCGACGGATGATACGGCCAATACCGTTGTGATAAATAAAGTCTTCATTTTCATATCTGCCTCTTATTGATTATTCACCCAACGTCTTTGTAAAGGCCAGCGTGGAGAGTTGCCATTTGCCGTTTTCCATGACATATACCTCGCTCACGATAAAGGGGAAGCGCACGGAGTTTCCGCCAACTTCTGAGTTCAAATGGATGCGGCTATAGACCGTAGCCGTCCCTGCGGCGAATTTCACTTGTACGTCGTGTATCTCGGCTTTCTTGTACCAGATATTTCCTGTGCGAATGGTTTCCAGTTCTTGTTTCTTGCCCCAATAGCCACCCATGTGGACGAACTGTGAGTTCTCATGAAACAGCTCCGCCAGCCGCTCCACGTTTTTCTCCGACATCCAAGTCCATTTGTTGTTCGACAAATCCACGATTGCCTGCTCCTCGGCGGTAAACACTTTCTGATTCTCTTGTGCGTTTGCTCCGACTACCATCGCCAGGAACAACATCGCTGTAATGACTAATGACTTCATACTGCTCTGATTTTTAATTATTACTGCAAAGGTAACGGTGTTATAGAAGAGCGAAGATACAAAAAAGTCGGTAAGAACTGCTATTTTTACGGATTCCGCCTTTGTCCGGTTCCGGTCTATTCCCTGTAATCCTCTTCCACATCTGTTCCTATCAGACTAAGTTTGTCGGTTTTCCTATACCACGTTAAAGAACGAAAGCGTGTGGTCGTTTTAAACAAAATGGTAGTATCTTCGCGTTATTAAAAAGAGAGTATCAGGTTTAATTTCAAGTAAAAGAATATGAGAAAAATAGCAAGTTTATTCGTGGCCTTGCTTTTATTGGCAGGCTGTTCCAGCGTACCGTTGACAGGACGCAAGCAGGTGCTGTTGGTTTCGGATCAAGAGGTGTTGTCGTCCAGCCTTACCCAGTATAATAATTATATAAAGACGGCGAAGAAATCGACGAACGCGAACAAGAGCGCTATGGTAACCCGGGTCGGAAGGAAGATAGCCGCCGCTACGGAGGAATATTTGAAGGCGAACGGGATGGCGGATGAGGTGAAAAACTTCGCGTGGGAGTTTAATCTGGTGAATGATCCGCAAGTGAACGCCTTTTGTATGCCGGGCGGCAAGATCGTGGTGTACGAAGGATTGCTGCCTTTGGTTTCCTCGGACGATGAATTGGCGGTGGTCGTCGGGCATGAGGTAGCCCATGCCGTAGCCAAGCACAGCAATGAGCGTATGAGCCAGCAACTAATGGCCCAGTACGGGGCGGCTATTTTAGGTGCGGCGGTAAGCAATAAGAGCACGGCGGTACAGCAAGCGGCCAATACGGTATATGGAGTGGGAGCGCAGTATGGCGTAATGCTTCCTTTCTCCCGTAAGCATGAGTCGGAAGCGGATTATATGGGATTGGTCTTCATGACTATGGCGGGATACAATCCGGACGTGGCGGTCAACTTCTGGAAAAAGATGTCCGCCGGAAAGAGTGGCTCTACGCCGGAGTTTATGAGTACGCACCCCAGTGATGCCACCCGTATAGCGGAGTTGCAGAAAGCGCTTCCCGCAATTAAACGAACTTACAAGAAGTAAGTTCGTAGTTGACAGTTGACAGTTGACAGTTATTTACCGCTTGTCGCAACTGTCAACTGTCAACTGTCACTTGTCAACTGTCAACTGTCACTTGTCAACTAAAAAGATTCCCATCTTATTCATCAAGAAGCAAGCATTCATATTCTGGGCTATCCCTTCCCTTAGTTGATAAGAGAAGGATAGCTCCTCGTTCTTTATATCCGCCTCGAAGCGGTAATTCTTTATTTGTTCGGGGAACTCTTCCTCCAAGGTTCCCAACACTAAGTCGTGGGTAGCGATGATACCGCAAGCCTTATAAGCGACCAGTTGTTTCATAAGGGCAAGAGAACCCTTCTGCTTGTCGATAGAGTTTGTTCCCTTCAAGATCTCGTCCAAGATGATAAATAGCTTCTCCCCGTTTTGCAACCTGTCGATAATCATTTTCAGTCGTTTTAGCTCCGCGAAGAAATAAGACTCGTTGCTAGCCAAGGAATCCGAGGTGCGCAAGCTGGTAACCATGTAGGCGGGATAAACCGTCAAGGAGGCGGCACAGACCGGAGCGCCTACGCAAGCCAATAAGTAATTGACACCGACCGTCCGGAGATACGTACTCTTACCCGCCATATTCGCTCCGGTGATAATCAGGAACCAAGGGCTTTTGCGGATATCGATATCGTTCTTTACGCAGACTTCCCGGTTCAAAAGAGGATGTCCCAAGGCCTTGCCTTCCATCTGGAAATACGTGTCGGCTATCTCCGGGTAGATGTATTCCGGATGATTGAAAGCGAAACCGCCCAGCGAGTTCAGCGCGTCGAAGCGAG
>JAQVCX010000123.1 GCA_028689545.1 Parabacteroides sp. | reverse complement strand
GTGCCGTCATTGGTCTCGACGAATAATTTCTTCTCGACATTCAACACTCCTTTTTGTTTCTTTACCTGGTCGATATCTTGGAAGTATTGCTCGTAGACAGCTCCCCATGCCGGCGTGTCTCCTTCCTTGCGGATCGAGAGCACAGGGTTGGCGGAACGATGAGCCGGCTCGTTCGGAAGTATCGTTTTGAGATAACCGGTGGCTATTTCCCCTTCCGCGGTACTATAGGTCTTGCCGTCCCAGGTCGCTACACAGGTGTTTTGCGTGTTCAGCCAATCGCTACCCGTGAGCAACAAGGCATAAATAGCGTTTACCGTGGCGGGTACGGATTCCCAGTTTTGTGTACGTTTCTGGTTTAGCAACCATTGTTTCATCTGGTTTGTATGCTGGGTATCCGGGGCGATCTCGTTGAAGACAGACATTAATAAGCAATGTGTGTCGATCGGTGAGGTGAAATAATCGTTCCCTCTGCGGTTGTTTGCCCAATACATACCTTTCTCCTCGGAGATCGTAGCGGTTTTCTTAAGTCCTGCCAAGATCGCTGTCGCCACCTCCTTTTTACCGTTTCGATGCATCAATAAGGCGATTTCTCCTTTACTGATTAAGGGGTATTGATTCCAGTGCTTCTCCGCTTGGTTCGTATAGAAACGGATCGCCTCCCGGGCATCCCCCAGTTCCGGGATATCCCGGTAGGAACTGCGGACGAATAAGAACGCTACTTGTTCCGGCGTGGGCCATGCGTTTTGCCATTCCTTGTCGTATTTCCGCAAGTTCTCGTAATCCGTTTGCATACATTTGTCCAAGAACTTGAGGGCCTTCATTTGCATCACTTTCTCCGCTTGCCCATATTGGATGGCGTTTAGCTGTACAAGCTGCGACATCCCCTTTAGGATAGAAAGCGTGATGGCACGGCTTGCGGGGAAACCTTTGAACCAGCTCCATCCACCCTCTTCGTCTTGTTGCCGGATCAGTTGTTGCAGGGCCGCTTCCCGTAATCCATCCGCGCGGTTTAGGTCGAACAATAAAGACAAGCGTTGCTTTTGCTCCGTCTCGTTATCGGCGGCTAGTACCCAAGGCGTCTCCTCCAAGAGTATGTTCTTCAGCTCTTGGTTCTTTTCCAAGTTTGAATAGAGAGTAGAGGCATTTCCACCTTGGGCGGTCCATTGGTTGATCACTTTCCGGATGCGGGGATGGGCTTGGGCGATATAGGAAGCCAACGTATTGCTGTAATAAGCGGCGAACCAAGATAAGATATTATCATTGTCCGGCTGTGTGATCGTCGGTAATGCCTGTACCGCGTACCAAATCGGATTCCCGGTCATCTCCAGCGTGAGACGGAACGGCGTTTTACCCTCCGAGTTCCCGGAGATATGGATTTGTTTCTCTCCTTCCTTGAGCAGATAGAACGGGGTACTTTCCGTGATAAGCAATTGATTGGAAAGGACCGGTACGATCTGTTGCTCCCCGTCGCTTCCCTTTTCAGAGTCGGCCAGGATACGTACGCCCAGCAGACTGATCTGTTTGGGGACCGGGATCCTCCAGCTTACGGTGGCGATGCTATCCGGTTGCAACTCAAACGGACGTTGTGACTTGCTCAAGCAGATAATCGGCTGGTCGGTAGCGGGATCGAATAGCTCGATACGTACACGGCCGGATACCGCTTCCTTAGAATTGTTGATGACTTGCGTGCTGATGCTGACCTCGTCTCCTTGACGGACGAAGCGAGGCAGATTCGGTAGAACCATCAACGGCTTGCTGCTAATGACCTCTTTCGTAAGCAGACCGTATTTCAGGTCTTTGGTGTTGGCCAATAGCTGTAGTTTCCATGTCGTATTGCTTTCCGGCAGGGTGAAATTCACGAATACGTCTCCTTCCTCGTTCGTTTGTAAGGTCGGGTAGAAGAAGGCGGTTTCCGCGAAGTTCTGCCGGATTTGCTCCGGACTTATCGGCTGGCTGCTCTCTTTGGCGAAAGGATCGGATAGGCTGAATAAAGTCTCTGTAGACTCTACAGCCTCTTCCTCCAAAGTGCCCCCTGCGATTGCGCTATCCTCCGTTACCTCCACAGCCATATTCGTTTCTGGAGCCATCGCTGATTTCATCATGATACCCCCTGCCATGATTGACTGGCCGTATCTCCGCATACTCATCGTATTGAATAGACCGAACCAGTTTAAACGGTCATACTGATATTGAGGTACTTTTATATACTTAGCCTCTGTCTGGTCGTATTGATAACTACGCTGGAATCCGGCTCCGGCTGAGAAACGGGGTGCTTGTAGCAGGATCGTTCGTCGCGGGGAGAAATACCAGTTGAATGGTATGATTTTATCTAGTGAAGCGTCGTACATGCTGGCCAATACCTCGGCGGATACGATCGTGGAGTCTGCGTCGGTGATACGGAATTTCCAGCTCTCTTTACTTTCCGGAAGTAACCGATCCCGGAAGGTGATCGGCTTGATGGTCAATTGCCGGTTGGGTAGCTGAAGTTCTACGGGTACTTGGGTGATGTATAGCTCCCCCTCTTTAACGAACGTAAAGGATACGGTGATTCCGTCTCCATATTCTGGTTTGAACGGGATCTTAAACCGATGGTTGGCATCGCTTAGCTTAATCAACTCGTGATGGATGCGGCTATTGCCGGCAAACCATTCATAGAGTACGTAGGTATCCTTGTCGGAGGTGCCGAATACGATCTCCGCCTCCTCTCCGGGTAAACAGGTTGTCTTCTCTTTCAGTAGCCAAGTATGGGTAAATACGGGAGGACGCTTGTCGTTCTTTCCGTATAGGATAAAATCGGACTGGTTTTTACTGGGTCGTCCTTGGCTATCTTTGGCTTCTACTAAGATGCGATAACGTCTGGAAGGCAATTGGCTGAAAATAGCCGGACTGATCTCCTTGCCGCAGGTAAAGTTACCGGAAGCGACTTGCTTACCTTCCGAGAAATTCTCTGTGTAATGCTTGTCGGAGCGATTGTCTATCAGTTCTACGATCTTGAAACTACCGGAGGTGGAAACCATCTCCCCGTTGATCGTCCGGGCTTCGACTACGGCTTTTACCGAGTCTTTCTCTATTTGTGGCGGTAGGTTGGTAAATAAGACGATACTGGATTCTCCGACCGAGAAGGTGTAATTCGCCTCTTGGGTCTCTCCTTTGCTATCGGTTACGGTAGCCGACACCTCGTAGGTCTGGTAGGCGGATGCGTATGGATCATTGTCCTCCTCCTTTAGGGGACGGAAAGATACGCTGAATGTCCCATCGCCGGAAAGGGTGGCGCTTCCTTCCGCCACTTGTGTCGGAGCGCTCGGACGGAAATACCTCCACAACAGGAAGGGCCTGCGTGTAATACGCCAACTGACATCACCGCTGGGCAGAGATACGCCGGAGAATGTAGCCGCCTTTCCTTGTAGGGTAACGGAATCACCGAAAGCGATATCCCCCTTGATCGGAAGGAAGTACGCTTGGAAAGTAGGACGTTTGTATTCCTCTACATTAATATATACGCTCATTTGCCCGGTACTTAACCGGAAGACACCACTTAGGGTCTGTTTGGGGAGGGAGAACTCTCCGTTAAAAGAACCGAACTCATTGGTCGAGACTTTCTTCTGGGTTAGCTCTTTCCCGTTAGCGTCGTACAAAGTTAGTGTAAAAGTCTGTCCGGCCACGGCATGCGGGTCGTTCGAGTCTTTTACATAGGCGAGACCTTTGAAGAAAACAGTTTGTCCCGGACGGTAAAGCCCACGGTCCGTAAAGATAGAGACTTCCACCGGGTTCTTTTCCGATCGATGACCGGAGCCCCTCGGGTAGATATTGGTCAGCATCGCATTCGTATCTCCCGGTCTGCGGGCTTGGAACGCCACTGCTTGACTGTTCGCCGGGAGTGTGGCCAAGCCTTCCCGGTCTGTCTTGACGGTACCCCGTTCTTGCAGGTTGCGACGCTGACCGCCGTAATAGGTAACGATAGCGCCATCAACAGGCTTCCCGCTAAGATAGTCGGTCACCATGACCTCTTGCTTATTCCCGGAAAGATTACGATAGATCGCGGCCAAGCGGGTTACGCTTACCGAGTTGATGGTATTGAGCTTTTGCCCCGGTACGGTTACGATACATTCATACAATCCCGGTTGATCCATCGATATATATAGGGTCGTATCTTGCTGCGCATAGGCGTTGGGCAGTAGCAAGGAGAATGTCTTCTCATTTACGAGTTGCCCCAAGGTACTGTTATTCGATTTTCTGGCGGAAGCGTGGGTAGCCGCTTGCAAGGGAGTTTTCGAGCTTCGATAGATTTGTACGATGACTTTCTGCACATTCTTATATTCCAGCTTGATCCCCAGTTCTTGTCCCGGATAAACTGTGTTGTCCGTAGAGACCGCTAAAGAAGGTTGTTCCAATTGCGCCAAGCGATTCTTTAAGATAGCCGTACGCGGGTAACCGGAATACAGCTTGATGCCCTCCTTGCACAGTTTCACCTCTTCCGCTTGGATGGAAGCCCCTTGGGTAGAGACGTGACGAAACATGCTGCGGCTAATCAAATCCAATTTGGCGATTAAGATCTCGGCGGCGTAATCTTGAGTGTGTAAGTTCCTGTAAAGCTCGTCCAATGCGTTCATGTAAGCGTCGAGTGACTCTTTATCCCTTTTATCCCCGTAAAGGAATCGCAGATAATCCAATTCCGTGAGAAGGACAGCTTTCATATTCGGCTCTCTATTTTGAAAGGCGATCAAGTCTTTATAGATCTGTACGGTCGGTTGGATGTCCAATGACCGGAAGGCGAGGAACTCATAGAGGGTCGAACGCAGGGCTTGTGAGTCCTGCCCGATCTCCAGAATATCCTTGAACTTGCTGATAGGCGTATTTTGCAATAAGTCCGTAGGTCGCAATGACAAACCGATCTCTTCCTGGATCTTATCCGTGAATAAGTTGGAAGTCCATTCCCGGAGATCTTCCGGGATATAATCGCTTAATTGGGTGCGTTGGTTGATTGTCCACTGGTTCCGCTGGTAGTAGTTTTGGTACATCTCCGCCAGCATGGAATGTAATACCGCCACGGAAGCCGAGTCGGCGCAACTATTGGCGTAATTCTCCACGTTCCGTATCAGTTCTGGGAACCGATCATCGTTTACCTCCATCTGCTCTTTCATCTTTAGGATAAGATTCTTGATCACCATAGGAGTATTCTTATCGTTTATAGCTTGCGTGATAACAGGATTTTTAAGTGAAGGCTGGGCGGCTCGGCTATATATAATGACCGCCGAAATGCCGCAAAGTATCAGGGTAGATAAAATAATTGCTCTTATCTTCATATCTTTTGGGTTTTATAAGTTTAACAATAAACCTTTCCTATATAGATACAAAGAAAGAGCAAAAAGTTGTGAAGTGAGCGTTAATGTTTACTTTTTACGCACGTAAGTGATGAAAGTGTAAGGATAAGGATTCTTTTCGTCCGCTGGATGCTCCTCACGCTCGATCTCTTCCCAAAGCTCCCAGTTTACCACCGGGAAGAAGGCCGTGGCTTCCGGAAACTCTTGATGGATGCGGGTAATATACATCTTGTCCGCTATTCTCAAGGCCTGTCTGTAAACCAATGCGCCTCCGATGATAAATATCTCGTCCTCTTTCTCGCATAAATCCAGCGCGGAACCCATGGATTCGCAAGCGAAGCAATTCACGAAACCCGCCTCGGGCATGGTTGTCAATACAACGTTCTTCCGGTTGGGCAGCGGGGCGATGGGAAGAGACTCGAATGTCTTACGTCCCATGATTACCGCATGTCCCGTGGTCAATTCCTTGAAACGCTTCATGTCTGAAGGCATGTGACATAGTAATTGCTGATTCTTTCCGATCGCGCTTTTATCTGCGATTGCTGCGATGATAGAAATTGTACTCATAGAATTATTGATTTATGAATTATGATTTATTATTTATGAATTAACGGTCAACTGTCCATTGTCAACTGTCAACTCTCAAATCGCCACTTCTCCCTTGATGTGGGGGTGTGGGTCGTATCCGGTCAAATTGAAATCCTCGAATTTGAAATCGAAGATGCTCTTAACGTCCGGATTAATCTCCATGCGGGGCAACGCACGTGGCTCACGTGTCAATTGTAACTTGACTTGTTCCAGATGGTTGCTGTAGATATGGGCATCTCCTAACGTATGAACAAAATCTCCGGCTTTAAGGCCGGTAGCTTGTGCCATCATTTGTAATAACAAGGCGTAGGAAGCAATGTTGAACGGGACACCAAGGAAAATATCCGCGCTACGTTGATACAATTGCAGGCTCAGCCGTCCGTTCGCCACGTAAAACTGGAAGAAAGCATGGCAAGGAGGCAGGTTCATGTTGTCTAAGTCCGCCACGTTCCAAGCGCTAACGATGATCCGTCGCGAATCCGGATTGTGCTTGATCGTCTCCACCGCCTCGGTGATCTGGTCGATAGATCCTCCTTTATAATCCGGCCATGATCGCCATTGGAAACCGTATATATGCCCAAGGTCGCCATTCGCGTCGGCCCATTCGTTCCAGATGCGTACGCCGTGATCCTGTAAATATTTCACGTTGGTATCTCCGTTGAGGAACCATAATAATTCGTAGATGATAGACTTCAGATGCAGCTTCTTGGTAGTGAGTAGCGGGAAACCCTCTTCCATATTGAACCGCATCTGATGACCGAATACGCTGATCGTTCCTGTACCCGTCCGGTCGTCTTTTCTTACCCCTTCGGTAAGCACTCTATTGAGCAGGTTTAAGTATTGTTTCATTACTCACTTATTACAATAATGTGCAAATGTACGAAAGTGAATCGTATTATACCACAAGTACGGCTTCAAAATGCGAATCGCTCGAATCTTCTACTGCATTCTTCGGGTTTCATGTGGATAGAATGCGTATCTTTGTCCAAAGAATAGCATTTATTAATTTTAAAGGAAAAAGATGAAGAAGCTTTGTTTTGCGGTCATGGCAATGTGTATGTTATTGTCGTGCGGAGGTAAGAATGAGAAGGGAGCGACTACGGAAGAGGCTACTCTTTCTGGTTTGATGAAGTCGGATTTTGTGTCTGAGGTAGATGGCAAGCCGACCGCTTTGTATGTATTGAAGAATAAGAAAGGGGCTGAGGCTTGCGTGACGAATTGGGGAGGGCGCTTGGTATCCGTGATGGTTCCCGATAAGAACGGCAAGATGACGGACGTGGTGCTGGGCTACGATAATATCGCGCAATACGTGGCGAATCCTGACATGAATTATGGCGCTTTGATCGGACGTTATGGCAATCGTATCGCAAATGGCAAGTTTACCTTGGACGGAACGGAGTATCAACTTCCACAGAATAATAACGGCCACTGCTTGCATGGCGGCCCGAAAGGATATCACGCGGTAGTTTGGGACGCGAAGCAAATCGATGACCAGACTTTGGAGCTGGCTTATCTATCGAAGGACGGTGAGGCTGGCTTTCCTGGTAATCTGGATATAAAGGTGATCTATAAGTTGACGGATGATAACGCCGTTGATATTAAGTACGAGGCGACTACCGATAAGGCAACTGTCGTGAATTTGACAAACCATAGTTATTTTAACCTCTCCGGTGTTCCCGGCTCGCAAATCATGGATCATACGATCATGATCGACGCGGATACGTATAATCCGGTAGATTCTACTTTGATCCCGACCGGTATCGAGCCAGTGGAAGGTACTCCGATGGATCTTCGCAAGTCGGTAGTGGTAGGCGCTGATATCGACAATCCGTTTACGCAATTGGTTTACGGTGGAGGTTACGATCATAACTGGATCTTGAACGCCGCCGGCGATATCAATAAGGTAGCCGCAAAGGTAGTAGCTCCGACAAGCGGTATCGTTATGGAAGTTTACACTAACGAGCCGGGCCTTCAATTCTATGCCGGTAACTCAATGACGAAAGCGGGTGATAAAGGTAAGTTGGGTGTTGTTTACCCGCATCGTGGCGCTCTATGTCTGGAAACTCAACATTACCCGGATACCCCGAACCAACCAGCTTTCCCGAGTGTAGGGCTTCGTCCGGGCGAGAAGTATATGAGCGAGTGTATTTATAAGTTCTCGGTAGAACAATAATTTACAAAAGAGATAAATAAATCCTTATAAAATACAGGAAAAGCATTACATTTGTGCCGATGAATTGAACTCCTGGGGGAAAACTCCGGGAGTTTGTGAATTAAAGTGTGATTACGATAAGCGTTTAAAATATTATCTTTGGAACTGAAAATCGCCAAGTTTCAAGTCGGACAGAGGTAATAGGCAACTAAGCGCTCACGCTTGTTATATATACTGCCTAATAGTATACATAATAGGGCGTGGGCTGTTGTTTATTATTTGTCCGATGGGTGTTTGGCGATGC
Source organism: Parabacteroides sp. (assembly GCA_028689545.1). GTDB lineage: Bacteria > Bacteroidota > Bacteroidia > Bacteroidales > Tannerellaceae > Parabacteroides. Next base: position 845 of record JAQVCX010000123.1, on the reverse strand, counting down.
CTCAGTTTCGAATAGTAGATTAACAGTTCCCACGCTTTTTTTGGCAGATGGAAATACTCGGGCAAGGTGAACGGCCCGGTTTGAGGAGGAAATGTATATGGAGGTAATTAAAAAGCAGCGTTTGGCAGTTTGCCGTATATTATTGGACGTAGTGGAAGGTGCGTGTGAGGTTCGTGATCCGGATCTGATCTTGCGGACCCGTCATTATCCGGCGCTTCAAAAAGAGATGGGTCTGACCAATTGCGATTGGGAAGAAGCGAGGGATTTGAGCGTGCTTGCTTGCTTGGCCTTGTCCAAGGAATTACATTATAAGGTTAAGATGATGATCGGTTTGGTAGCTCACGAGTTGTATTCAAGGGATTCCTCGGCCTCTTATCGGCTACACCAGTCCTTCGACGTGCTGATGGGCGCGATCGATTGGCCGGTATCTTTCAAGGAGATCACGCTTTTTACTCCCTCAAAATAAATTATAGTTTGTACGCAATACCTTGAATTCTGTTCGGCGGTTGATCTGGTCGGCTATCTCTTGTTGTTCCGGCGGCAGGGTTAGGATGAATTCCTCGGTAAGCACATCACCTTCCTTCAAGAAGTCGAATTGTTTGACCATCTCCTTATTGATCGTCTCGGGTACGCGCTCGCCATATCCTTTCGCTTCCAGACGAGCCGATTCGATACCTCCCGCTATCAAGTAATCCACGACCGATTGCGCACGGCGTTGAGCCAGCCGCTCGTTATACTGATCTGTACCTTTCCGGTCCGTATGGGCACCTAGCTCGATTGTTACGTTCGGGTTATCATTCAGCATCTTGATCATCTCGTCCAAGGCCTTCTTAGATTCCGGGCGA
>JAQVCX010000122.1 GCA_028689545.1 Parabacteroides sp. | reverse complement strand
AAAAAATCGAAAAATAATCAAGATGAGGAGAATATAGCTACATAGTGAGATATTAAAAAAGGTACCAAAAACACCATTATAGCGTAATTAGGTACCTATTTTGTAAAAGCGAAGTGTCAAAGATGAGGTAGTGATTATTTAATAACTAGCAAACATATCAATTGTTTTATTTGCTAAAAACCACAAGTTGTTTTAAGTCCGGAAGCATTTACATATAGAGGTAACGCCATTTACCTCTATATGTAAATGGCGTTACATGCTATTGTAAATGGTTTTACCTCTACATGTAAAGACCTTTACATTAGTATGTAAAACCTGGTAAATATAATAGCTTGATAATCTACATATAACACTACCCTTAAATAAGGGTGGATGTATTTATCGGGAATATCCTAATTCACCGCATTTCTTTTGTCTTTTCAACACCAACATCCAAAAGTTCATGGCTTCCTCTTTCCGAATCGTTTTCGCTCGCAAAGACAAAGTAGTGGCTCCTTCCGATAAAGTGATCGTTCCGACAGGACACGGGCTGAATCCCTTGACAAAAGACTCTTCCCTAGGAACTCTATCCAAGTCCGCTCCTAACATGGGTTGGTCATTTACTTGCTCTAACGTAAATGTAAGATTCTCTCCCGCCCGATCCGTGCTCAACTCAAAGATAGAACCTATATTCCGTTTATCGCAGGTATAATAAATAATAGCCTCGAATAAACCGGCTTCCTCAACCTCCACATTCCAGGTTATCCTCGCGTCTGTCTCCCGCCAACTCGTAAAATAAGAACAGTTCGGATACCGGTTGGATCGCTCAATAGAACCGGAGATCTCGGCATCCCGGGCCGGCAACTTTGAATATAGCTCTCGCGGATGACCGACAACGAAGGGCCTCGTGTCTTTCAAGGGGAAATCCGTTAACAACTCATCCTTAAACCAATTTAAATGTTTTCTCATTCCCTCCAGAATATCCGGCTCACGATCCGATATATCATTTTGTTGTGTACGATCTATATCAGTCATATACAAATGACCTTCCGCGTCCAACAGATACCCGGGGATACGCACGCTCGTCTTACACCCCCAATAACTATATAAAACCCGGTCTAAAGCCGGAGCCTTCTCATCCAGCAGCCGTTGGCTCCAGTCGATCCCATCCAAATTTTTATCAGCAGGATATTCAATTCCGGACAAACCTAATAAAGTAGGGAGTAAATCTATCCCACCGGACAATTGAGGTTCTACTGCTCCTTTCCTTATATGCCCCGGCCAACGGATACAGAACGGAGATCGTACGCCTCCCTCGTCCGTAGAGCCTTTTCGTCCTTTCATACCTCCATTCCACCGGAAACTGTTCGGGCCGTTATCCGAGAAATAAATAACAATCGTCTCTTGCTCCAAATCCAAAGAACGCAATAAAGACAATACACGCCCTATATTCCAATCTAAATTCTCGGCCAAGGCCAAAGCAGCTTTCGTAAACGTAGTATCTTCTTGCTCCGGGAAAGTAGCTCGCTGCGACAAGGTACGATCTTTCACACGGTTCCACCAGCTATCCGGGACTTGCATCGGGCTATGAGGCGTATTATAAGACAAGAACATAAAGAATGGACGTTCTGTATGATCACGTATATAATCCAAGGCTTTATCGGTCAGATCATCTATGATAAAGCCCTCGCCCGAAACAATCTCTCCGTTATGCTCCAACACCGGGTTCCAATAATTCCCCCAATGCCCGGAACAAAAACCATAGAACTCCTCGAAGCCCCTTGCGTTCGGATGGTAGGGATATTGCGTGCCGCTATGCCATTTCCCAAATAGAGAAGTGGCGTATCCGGCCTCCCTGAAATATTCAGCGATCGTTTTCTCTCCCAGATTAAAGCGCTCGCCTCCCCCAGTCGTAGAATTAACGCCACTCCGTACATGATAGCGTCCGGTCAAGAACTCCGCCCTCGTCGGGGATGATACCGGACAGACATAAAAATTCTCCAAGATCGTTCCCTCATGGGCGATACGATCTATATTAGGAGTTCGCACGAAGGTATTTCCCGTGAAGCCCAAATCGCCCCAACCTTGGTCATCCGATAACATTACGATGATATTGGGGAGCTGTTTTTGAGCGAAGGCCGGAATACAACCGGCCCCCACTCCCAAAACACTAAACAATGCGCCTAACTTTGTCATACGATTCAACTTTTGCCTAATCAAGATTACCCTTATTGCGGACGGCTATATCCTTGGTCCCGCAATTTCTTCAATAGCGCGGAAAGCTCATTCGCGATGCCTGTCTCACGTAAGAAGAGATTATTACTCTCCAAAGAATCGGTCCGCATATTATAAAGCTGGCCTTTCGGTCCATTCTTTACCGGGGATAAACGGACGGGAGCCGTAAAACCTGCAGAGCCCAGACAATCGATGTATTTCCAATCGCCCTTCTTGATAGCCAATTTACCAGAACCAGATAAATACAAGATCTGATCTCTCGTCGGAGCATCCAAATTGCCATCCAATATTCTCTTAAAGCTGAAACTATCTTCCGCCTGTCCTTTAGGAAGGGATTGCCCGGTCACGTCTGCCAATGTAGCCAACAGATCTACCAAGCCTACCGTCTGGGAACAAACCCCGGGGCGCTTGATATGATCGGGCCAATGAACAATCAGCGGAACATGATGACCGCCGTCCCAAGCGTCGCCTTTCTGCCCACGACGGCTCCAGTTACTTTGATGCCCGTATTGCTGGACATCCTCCTCTTCCCACGCGCCCCCGTTATCACTGGCGAAAATGACAATCGTATTCTCCTCCAGACCTAATTCCTTGAGCTTGGCATTCACCCGGGCCACGACATTATCGATATCGCCCATAAAATCGCCATAGGTGCCTAACTCGGTAGATCCCTTAAACTGAATGGTGGGCAGCCATGGGGTATGCGGGCCGGTTAACGGCATATATAAAAAGAAAGGCTTGTCTTTTCGCCCTTCCCGATCGATAAAAGCGATGCCCTCATCTACGATTGTCGGGAAGCATTCCTCAAACTTAAAGGAGCGCGACATCTCTCCGTTGCGCCACCAAACGCCCCGCTCCCAATAAATATCGTTCTTATTCGTATACTTCCGATCCCAAGCGTAAACCGTCTCATCCTGTTTCTTCGGATAAGCGTCTGCCGTCAAGATCATATCCGAGTCCACTACACGGTCATTGCGCACGAACGCATAAGGCGGCATATCCAAAGAGGCCGGAAGGATGAAAGAATAATCAAAGCCCAACTCCGTGGGCCCTCTCTTTACAGGAGCGGAGAAGTCCGTATTCGTATAACCAAACTCCCCGGATGTGGGTATCTGAGGTTTCGAATCATCTTTCAACCGCCAATCGAGTCCCAAATGCCATTTCCCTACACAAGCAGTCGTATACCCCGCATTACGCATCATAGAGGCGATTGTCAACCTACTTGGCTCAATATACGGTGACAAATATCCCCAATGATCGGACTTCCTAGGCGCACGAAAAAAATAACGTCCCGTCACTAAACCGTAGCGAGAAGGTCCACTCAACGCACCCGCGGAATGGGCATCCGTAAAACGGACACCGTTCCGGGCCAATTGATCGATGGCCGGCGTACGCACCCTCGCATATGGATTATTACATCCTACATCCCCATAACCCATATCATCCGCCAGAATGATCACGACATTGGGTTGCTTTTGGGCGAACACCACCGGCACATAGAGTAAGCCGGTGGCTAATAAAGACAGTTTTATCTTCATATATTATCTTCTATTCGTTAATAACCTTGATTCTGAGTCAGGTTCGGATTCGCCTGCCGTTCGCTCAATGGAATCGGGAACAACAACTGGGTCTCCGTATACACCTTGCCCCAATTCGTCTTGTATCCGACAAAGTTAACATATTTTCCAGATTTATCATCCCGGATCTTATGGGTACGTAGCATATCAAACCACATCTTATTCTCGTAACATAGGTCAAAGTAACGTTGGTTCCAGACTTCCTCTAAAAATACGCTTGCGTTGGTCTGCTTGAACGGCGCTAATCCAGCCCTTCCTCGTATTTGGTTCACGATATCAATGGATTGCTGATTCGGAGTACCATCCGCATTCACTTGCGCTTCCGCATACATTAATAATACATCCGTGTAACGATATACGCTCCAGTTCAAGTCTGACTTCGCCGTCTGATCAACAGCCATTTGATCAAAGAACTTATAGATATAATAGCCATTCAAATCCATAAACTCCAACTCTGCCGCTCCCGGCGAGAACTTACTCGGATGCCCTTTGTAGTTCGTAAAGAAATATTGCTTCTCTTCCGTACGCTTATCCCCTTTCTCAAAGCTTTCCACAAATTCCTTGGTAGGAATCAAGCTACCATATTCCAAATCGTAGGCGGAAATACCAGAGCGGGAAGGTAAAAAGATACGTACCGACTCGTTATGCCACTTGTTCAAGGAGAACTGAACTTGATAAATAAACTCTCCCTTATTATTCTGCGATGGCAACCGCAGGCTCTCATAATCCGTGAAGAGCGTATACTCATTCGATTTTATAACCTCCAATGAGCGTTTAGCCGATTCCGCATAATAAGATTTTCCCCCTTGCAAAGGATAGCCGGCATACGTAAGATAGACATCCGCAAGAAGCGCTTTCACCGCTCCCATCGAGACACGTCCCGTATGATCGCTAAAAGCCAGATCCGATTGCTCGGCCTCCAACAAATCCGGAATAATGATCTCATCATAGATTTCCTTTACCGGGGCACGAGAAACTTGCAGCTCTCCCAACTCCGACTGTACGGTCGTAATCTTAGGGACATCGCCAAAGATACGTACCAAATAGAAATAATACAAAGCCCTCATAAACTTCACCTCCGCCATGTAGCCATTAACCAAGGAAGCATCCAGATTCTCGAACTCCCCAAGTTTTTGAAGCGCGAGGTTACAGTTCGCTATACCAGCATAACAATCTTGCCACCAATCCTCGATGTATAAAGAACGATCATTCACCAGTAAATCTTGAAAGTCCTTATAATTCGCTTGGGAATTCTCAGAAGTAGCTTTACCCGTCATATATTCAAGCAATAAGATCGTATTACATCCCCAACCCGGGGTCATCTTATTAAAGGCCGTATTCTTCAAATAAGCCGAATTCGTCAAGGCCAAAGCAGACTCCTTACTTGTCAACTTTGAATCAGTAGTCATCGTACCGGTAGGCTGCTCATCCAAGAAATTATTACAAGAAGACAAGAATAACGCACATAATGAGACGATATATATTTTATTTATTTTCATAACTTAATCGCATTAGAATTTAACATTTAAACCAAAAGTAAAAGTACGTGCCTTAGGCTCGCTGAAATCGTCGATACCTTGTCCGAAAGCAGCATCCTCATAGGTCGTAACCTCCGGATCATAACCTTTATACTTCGTGATACAGAACAAGTTCTGAGCACTCGCATAGATTCTTAAATCCTGTAACTTTATTTTCTGGAGCAAGCTCTTGCTGAAAGTATATCCCAAGACGAAGTTCTGCCCCCGGACGAAAGAACCGTTCTGCATCCAATGCGAATCCGGATAGGAATCGTAATAAGTCTTCATCGGACGGCGTTGGGCGATCATCGTGTTCTGGTTCTGCGGAGTCCAAGCATTCAGATTCGACTTGAAGCCATTCGCCACGCCCGAGCGATCCTCGGCGTTATGAGTAGCGCAATTCACGACATCATTTCCGAACACGAAGCGGAGATCGAAGGAGAAATCAAAGTTCTTATAAAGGAACGTATTAGAGAATGTCATGGTCCAGTCCGGGGAGGTACAGCCGATAATCGTATTATCCTCGCTATTGATCTTCCCGTCGCCATTCAAATCCTCATACTTCACGTCTCCCGGAAGGCGATTGTATTTAGCCGCTTCCGTAGCCTCGTCCTCTCCCCAAGTTCCTTGACGGTGCAATCCCCAAAGTGAGCCAACGGGTTCACCTACACGCAATATTAACATATCTCCTTGCGCATGGCGGGGTTTCGGATAAATATCCTCATCATTCTCGCCTAAGTTCAATACTTTATTACGGTTTACGTTAAATAACACCGTAGACATCCAGTTGAAATTATCTGTTTGGATATTATGCGTATTTAAGGTCAGTTCGAAACCTTGGTTCTGCACGGAGCCGATATTCCGCATGATCGTATTCAATCCAGAAGTTCCCGGGATCGGGGCCTCCAATAATAAGTCGCTCGTCTTTTTATAATAATAATCCAAAGACAGATCGATACGCTGATTCAATATACTCACATCAACACCAGCATCCCATTGCAAGGTCTTCTCCCATTTCAAATCCGGGTTACCGAACGTACTGCGATATAGGGCCGTATAATAGTCATTATCAAAGATGGTATTCTCCGAGCCTAGCTTCTGGTAGAAAGCGTAATTCCCGATCTCTTGGTTTCCTGTCTCACCGATACTGGTACGTACCTTTAGATTATTCAGCCAATGAACACTTTTCAAAAAGCTTTCCTCCGAGGCTCTCCACGCAAAGGCGAAAGAGGGGAAGAACGCATATTTATTATTCTTTCCAAACTTGGACGAGCCGTCGTAACGACCTGTGGCCGTAAATAGATATCGGTCTTTCAAAGTATAATTGATACGAGCGAAATAAGAGTTGATAGACCAACCGTAATCTTCCGACTTCGAAGGCATCGTCACGGTTCCCGCTCCTAGATTATGCCATTGATAAAAATCATCGCTAAAATTTTGAGTGGTCGATTCTACGCTCTCGGCAACTCGCTGCTGCCAGCTTAATCCAAGCATCACATTCATGCGATTGCTTTTATTAAACTCCTTATTATAATTGAAGTAGTTCTCATTCTGCCAATACAATTCCTTCAAGGTCTCTATCGTAGCGATACCTCCTGCCGTCTTACTGAATTGGATCAAATCCTTCCCCGAATAGTAATTACGTTTTTTATTACTAGCGTCTACGGCGAAAGTTGACTTAAAGTTCAAGTCGTCCGTGATCTTGAAATCCAGATACAGGTCGGCGATCGTCTGGATATTGGAAGTCTCGTTCACCATTTCTTCCAAATACCGGGAAGGTGTATCTTGTACTGCACCGGGGAAATCACGGTTGCTTCCCCAAGAGCCATCAGGATATTTTACGGGAATCAGCGGAATAGCCTCCTGCACCAAACGCTTTACTCCATAACTCTTGTAATTATCGTTTCCCTTATTATAATTGAACGACATATTGGCCCCCATCTTCAGCCAATCCCGAAGTTGGGAATCCAAGTTGATCCTACCACTATACCGGTCTAGGAAACCGTTACGCATCAAGGCATCCTTATGCATATATCCCAAATGCACGCTATATAAGGTCTTATCGGCTCCGCCCCGGATGCTGACTTGGTGATTATGGTTGATAGCCGTTTGATAAGCCTCATCCTGCCAATCAGTATCATACAGCGGGTTACCATTAGCATCGAATAAATTGGGCAGATCCGTCGGCGTCACTTTCTTGTACTTGCCTTGCGCATACCCTTCCGGGTCATATTTCAGCCCGTTATCCATCGTAGTATTGTAATTCTGCCACCACTCGGAAGCGTTCATCAGGTCCAGTTTCTTCGCCATTTTACCGACAGAGACATAACCGTCGTACGAGATCTGCGCTTTCTCGTTCTTGATACCTCGTTTCGTCGTAATCATGATCACGCCATTCGCTCCACGGGCACCATAGATAGCCGTAGCAGAGGCATCCTTCAATACCTCTAAGGATTCGATCTCACTAGGATTCAATAGATTGATATTACTTACGCCGATCACGCCATCTACCACATACAGAGGCTCATTCGATGAGTTGATAGAGTTGTTACCACGGATACGCACCCGTACTTTTCCATCCGGTGTACCGCCATTTTCAAAGATCTCCACACCAGAAGCCTTTCCCGCCAAGGCCTGCCCAACATTCACCACAGGTTTGCTCAACAGCTTCTCTGCCTTTACGTTGGTAACCGATCCGGTCAAGTCGCTCTTCTTCATCGTACCATACCCTACAACAACCACCTCATCCAATGTTTGTGTATTCTCGCCCAGCTTTATAGAAAAATTCGTTTTTCCGTTCGCCGAGACCTCTTGCGTATTATAGCCGATATAGGAAACTTGAAGGACGGAGTTGTCATTTACCTCTAGCGTAAACTTTCCGTCAAGATCGGTAATCGTACCATTGGTAGTCCCTTTCTCCACCACGTTCGCCCCAATCACGGGTTCGCCATTCGTATCGACTATCACACCCGAGACTTGCTTTTTTCCCTTGACTGTCTTGATCTCTTCCGGCACAATAATCACGTAATTCCCATTTATTTTATACGTGTATCCCGTATTCTTTAACAGCTGTGATAAGACCTGCAATACTTCCACGCCTTTCTGATCCATCGAGACCTTTCTCGACACATCCAGTTGGCTGTCATTATAAGCTATCTTATAGGCAGAGCTCGACTCTAGTTTTTCAAACGCCTGTTTCAATGAGATAGAGCCTTCATGGAAGGTCACTTTTTGCGCATTGATAGGCAAGCTCCCAGCCATAGCGAGGCTTAGGCTAAGAATAGCGACACGTATAGATTTATTCCTGTTCATGCGATATTAGATTTTTTAGTTAAACATTTTATATCTCCTTTGTAGTACGTACTCGCTATTAGGACAAGGAAAACGAGGAGTGCACCCAACGAGATAACGTTAACGAATTATAAAAATCCAATATTCCCTTAATTTAATCAATATAGATCCCATCCTCTTTGATCTGATATTCCAAACCGGGTACCATCTCCTTGACCAGCATCATGATGTTCTCCAACGACTCATGCTTATTGAAATGGATCGTAAGCCGGTTGGAATGATAAGCGGAGGTACGCAAATGTAGCTTCACGTTGTAGACACGTTCCAAGGTTTTCAAGATGTCCTCGAATGAATCGTTGTTAAACAACAAGCCGCCCTCTTTCCAGTCTGAGTAATCCGAGACCAGCACCTGCCGCACGTCTATCTTTCCCAGGGAAGGGATGTAGACGAGTTGCTCGTTAGGCTTCAAGATACATGGAGCCACCGAGGGATCGTCGGGAAGTATCTTCAAGGAACCTTCCTCCAAGGTCGTCGTTATCTTCTCTTGGTCCGGGTAGGCGGATAAATTAAACTCGGTGCCCAGCACTTGTACCCGCATCGCTTTCGTCCGCACGATGAAAGGCTGATCGGGACGTTTTCGCACCTTGAAATATCCCTCTCCCACCAGATAAATCTCCCGGCTCTGACCGATAAAAGCGGATGGATAGAGCAGCAAGGTGCCGGAATTCAACCAAACCTCGCTACCATCGGGCAAGGTGATCCGCTCCCGCTTGCCGGGAGGTACGAACTGCTCCATAAAAGCGAGCTGCTTGACATCCTGCGCATCCCTATATAGATAATAAGAAACAC
>JAQVCX010000121.1 GCA_028689545.1 Parabacteroides sp. | reverse complement strand
GGCAGCATTACCGGGATGAAGTTTTAGCCCGAGGGCTAAGACTTCATCAAAGTAAGTATAATCATTCGATTCATCAAAACTGTCTAACAAATCATCTATTTGATCGGCATCGAAATAAGGCTCCTTGCCTTCTTCCTTCGCGGAAAGATAACGTTGTAACAAGCGTGAGATATCGTCTTTCTTCATTCCAATAATTGTTTAATATGCCAATCCGAGTAACAACATTGGCATATTGGCACATTGATCTATTATTTATTAATCTTGCTCCACGTATCCTTTAGCCCTACGGTACGATTGAATACCAAGTTGTCGGGGGTAGATTCGCTATCTATATTGAAATATCCGATGCGTTGGAATTGCAGGTAGGAAAGCTTGGGCAAGGTAGCCACGAACTTTTCTACGTAGCAGTTTTTCCGGATCTCCAAGGAGTTCGGGTTGATGATTTCCTTCATGGCCTCTAGCGGAGAGCAATTCTTCTCCTCGCGGATAGCGGCCAATTCGTCCCTGGGGTTCTCTACTTTCCAAAGGCGGTCGTATAGGCGTATTTCCGCTTTTTGGCAATGGTCGCGGCTTACCCAGTGCAAGGTGCCTTTTACCTTACGGTTGGCGTCTGGCATGCCGCTGCGGGTATTCGGATCGTATTCGCAATATACCTCGGTTATCTCGCCGTTCTCGTCTTTCTTACAGCCCGTACATTTTACGATGTAAGCGTTTTTCAGACGAACGTCTTGTCCCGGTGTCATCCGGAAATATTTTTTGGGAGCGTCTTCCATGAAATCCTCACGTTCCATCCACAACTCGCGGCTGAACTCGATCTTGTGGCTGCCAGCTTCCGGATCTTCCGGGTTGTTGATCGCTTCCAGTTCCTCTACCTGTCCTTCCGGATAGTTGGTGATAATCAGTTTCACCGGATTGATCACGGCGGATACACGGGTGGCGCGGGCGTTTAGATCCTCGCGTACGGCGCTTTCCAGCAAGGCGAACTCGTTCAGGGCATCGTAAGTCGTATAACCGATCTTGTCGATGAACTTACGGATAGACTCCGGAGAGTAACCCCGGCGGCGGAAACCGCAGATGGTCGGCATACGGGGATCATCCCAGCCATTCACCAAGTTCTCTTTTACCAATGTAAGCAGGTTACGCTTGCTCATCAGCGTATAGCTCAGGTTCAATTTGTTGAACTCGGTCTGTCTCGGACGGTTGTCGTTCAAATCCTCGCCTTTCTTCAACCAGTCGATAAACAAATCATACAGAGGACGGTGTACGACAAACTCCAAGGTGCACAAGGAATGCGTCACGCCCTCGAAGAAATCGCTCTGTCCGTGGGCGAAGTCGTACATCGGATACGCTTTCCATGTCGTGCCCGTACGATGGTGCGGATGGTTGACTACCCGATAGATGATCGGATCGCGGAAGTGCATGTTCGGGTTTGCCATGTCGATCTTCGCGCGAAGTACCATGGCTCCTTCCGCTATCTCGCCCGTATTCATCTTCTTGAAGAGAGCCAAGCTTTCCTCGATCGGACGGTCGCGGTACGGGCTCTCGATGCCCGGCTGTGTAGGCGTGCCCTTTTGCTGGGCTATTTGTTCGGATGTTTGCTCGTCAATATATGCTTTCCCTTCCTCGATGAGGCGGATCGCGAAATCCCACAATTGCTGGAAGTAGTCGGACGCGTAATAAATATTACCCCACTGATATCCCAGCCATTGGATGTCCTCCTTGATCGCCTCCACGTATTCCTCATCCTCCTTCGTCGGGTTCGTGTCGTCGAAACGGAGGTTGCAGATACCGCCATGGCGTTCAGCGATGCCGAAATCTAGGCAAATGGCCTTCGCGTGGCCGATGTGAAGGTATCCGTTGGGCTCGGGCGGGAAACGGGTTTGTACACGTCCTCCGTTCTTGCCTTCCGTTAAATCTTTCTCTACGGCTGCCTCAATGAAATTCAGGTTCTTCTTGCCTTCTTCTTCGTTTGTGTTGATATCGCTCATACTTTAATTGATTTATGATTTCAAATGTATGATTTATGATTTCAAATGATATATCATAAATCATAAATTATAACTCTATGGGGCGCAAAGGTAGCGATTTCTTTTTAAAATAGGCTGATGAGCAGGGCTATATTTAGGACGGTTACCATCGTCCCCAACAGTAAGAGGAGGATCGTCGTGGAGCGGCTGTTCGCATAGACACCCATGACCTTTTTACAGGAAGTCAGGTACACTTGCGTGAAGACCGTGATCGGCAATTGTACGCTCAGCAACATCTGCGATAGGATCAAGCCCTTGAACGGGTCTCCGATCAGGAAGATGATGGCCAAGGCGGGGACAAACGATAGCAGGACTCCCAGCTTGGAGTGGAGGTCGGTATGATTGTACGCCTCGCCATAGAATCCGGCGAAGATGGAGGCCCCGGCGATACCGGATGTGATGGTCGAGGAGATACCTGCCAATAACAGGGCGCCGGCGAAAATCACCCCGGCGTTATTTCCTACGAGGGGAACCAATAGCTGTTGCGCTTGATCCAGCTCGTTTACGGCTATGTTTTGCTTGAAGAAGGTGGAGGCGGCCAAGATGATCATCGCCGAGTTGATCGCCCAGCCGATCACCATGGATAGGAGCGTGTCGTAGAACTCGTACTTCAGTTGTTTCTTGATAACCGACTCGTCCTCTAGGTTCCACTCCCGGCTTTGTATCACCTCCGAGTGGAGGAACAGGTTGTGAGGCATCACGACGGCTCCCAGTACGCTCATGATGATCAGCATGGAGTTCTCGGGGAAGGTGGGTTTCACCCAGCCTACCACGGCCTGGCCCCAGTTTACGTCTACCAGCGCCAGCTCGTATAGGAACGAGAGCCCGATGATGGACACGAAGGTGATGATCCAGCGCTCGGTCTTGCTGTATGTATTGCTGAATAGCATGGCGAGGCATACGAGGGTGACGATCACCGCTCCCGCCTTGATCGGCATACCGAACAGCATCCTAAGGGCGATGGCTCCGCCGAGTATCTCGGCGAGGGAGGTGGAGATGCTGGCGAGCATGGCCGAGCCCAGGATCGGGCGGCTTAGCGCGCGGGGCATGTATTTGTTGGCCGCCTCCGAGAGGCAGAGACCGGTCACGATACCGAGGTGGGCCACGTTGTGCTGGATAATGATCAGCATGACGGACGAGAAGGTGACGACCCACAGGAGGGCGTAGCCGAACTCGGAGCCCGCGGCGAGATTCGTCGCCCAGTTTCCGGGGTCGATAAAGCCTACGGTGACGAGTAATCCGGGACCGATATATTTCAGTAAGTCCAATGCCCCGGAACGGGGGCGGTGCTTGATTTTTAGTTTGTCTAGTAAGTTCATGTCTGTATGGATCTTTTAAATTAAAAAACGGCGTAAAGATACGAATAGTTTCGTTGTTACCCAACGCCGGGCGGAAATACGTTTGCCCGGCCAATGGCGGGTATCTGCCCGGCTACTCTCTTGTACCCGTACGGTCGTGCCCGGGTATCCGGGCTCGCGTGTCCGTGTATCCGTACGGTTGTCCGTCTGCGGCCGTACGGATACGGCGGGCGAGCTATGGGAATGTCAACACGAAGGTAGTCTGCCGCTGGGCCGGGTTGCTTCTCAGCGCGATGCTGCCGCCGGACAGGCGCATGATCTGCCGTGAGATAGACAGCCCGATACCGCTTCCGCCTTCTTTCGTGGTAAAGAAGGGCACGAATATATGCTCGGCTTCCTCGGGGGGGATGATGGGGCCATTGTTCGTCACTTCTAGGATAACCGCCTCGTTGGGGTCGCAATAGGCCTTGAGCAGGATCAGCCCGTCTTCTTGCCCTTCCCCGATCGCTTGCATGGCGTTCTTCAAGAGGTTCAAGACTACTTGCGTGATCAGGTTCTCGTCGGCGTAGACGATCAAGTCCTCCGGTTCCACGTCGATACGGATGGTTATGTTCGGGTAGTTATTGTGGTGGCGGGCCAACTGCGTGAGCCGTTCGGCGAATTTATTGACGTAGAATAAAGAGGGCTGCGGAGCCGGTATATGCGTAAACTTGCGGTACGACTCGACGAATGCGATCAGGCTCTTTCCGGTAGAGCTGATTACCTCCAACCCGCCCCGTATCTCCTCGTCTACATTCTGATGAAGGGAAAGCAAGGTGTCGCTCAAGGAGGTGATAGGGGTGACGGAGTTCATGATCTCATGGGTCAAGACCCGTGTCAGCCGTATCCACGACTCGATCTCCTTGTCGTCCAGCTCACTGTTGATATCGTTGATCGCGATGATGCGGACGTGTTTCTCTTGGAGCGTCATCTCGGAGACGCGGACCGAGAGGTGCACCGTGCCTCGCTCGTTGATGAAAGAGATCTGATGTTTCTCGCCGGGACGAACGTCGCTGATGAGGCGCTCCAGGTTCTCGTCGATACGCCCGAGCTGGCGGGCATGGGTAAAGATCGTCAATCCCAGCAGTCGCAAGGCCTCGTTGTTTGTCTGGAAAATATTACCCTTATCATCTTCTACGATAATACCCGTATTCACTTGGTTCATGATCAACTCATAATATTTCTCTTTCTGGATCGCCTCGGCTTTCGCCTGGAAAAGTATCCGGGTGATACGGTTCAGTGACTCGCTGACCATCTTGTCGTTGGAGGAACGCCCCCGGGTAGCGTATTTGAAGGCGTAATCGCTATTGTCGATCGCGTCGAACATGAAGGCTACCTTTTGTGCGTTTCGCTTGAACAAAAGGCCGATGCCCCGCAAGGCTATCCACCATCCGATGCCTAAGAATAGACACCATCCCCATTCTCCCTCCAAGGCTTGGTGGGTGAGTGCCGCCGTCAGCCCGATAGCGAGGGCGAGGCGGAAGGTTAAGCTGTAATAAATAGCATTCATTTCTTTAGTTGACAGTTGACAACTGTCAACTCTTAAAGTTCATAGCGTTTAATCTTATTATAAAGCGTCTGCCGGGAGATGCCCAGCTGGTTCGCCACGAGCGAGAGATTGCCGCCGAATTTATCCATGGCGGCCTTGATCATATTATATTCCATTTCCTCAAGCGTGGTGATGTCATTCTTGACGGGCGCTTCCCGCTTACGGGGGAAATCGAAATTGTTGCCGTCTAACGTATCGGTGTCGGCGATGATGATCGCTTTCTCCACGGTATGTTCCAGCTCGCGGATGTTGCCCATCCAAGGTTGGGCTTTCAGCTTTTCCTTGGCGTCGTCGGTGAGGGTCATGGGCTTTTTACCATAGATATTGGTATATTTCGTGATGAATATCTCGGTGAGCGGTACGATATCCTCCGGTCGCTCCCTCAAGGGCGGGATCTCTACGTGGATCGTATTGATACGATACAGCAAGTCCTCGCGGAATTGCTCTTTCTGTACCATCTCCTGCAAGTCGCGGTTCGTGGCGCAGATCAGGCGGATATTGATGGGGATCGGGGTATTGCTACCTACCCGTACGATACTGCGGCGTTGCAGGGCGGTCAGTAATTTGGCCTGCAGATGGTAAGACAGGTTCCCGATCTCGTCGAGGAATAAGCTTCCGTTGTTCGCCACCTCGAACTTACCGGGGCGATCCGTCCGGGCATCGGTAAAGGCCCCTTTTACGTGGCCGAATAGTTCGCTCTCGAACAGTGTCTCGGTGATCGCGCCCATGTCTACCGGTATCATCGCCTCATTCTTACGGGATGATAACAGGTGTATTTCCCGGGCCAGCATTTCCTTACCCGTTCCGTTCTCTCCCGTGATCAATAGGTTAGCGTCCGTCTTGGCTACTTTCTCGATCAGCATCCGTAGCTGCTGCATGGCGTTGCTGTCTCCCCAAAACATACCGCTTTCCTTGGATACCAACTGCTTGTCGGCGGCACTGCCTTTATGATTGGTCGAGCGCATTTGGTAAGCGGCTTGCAGCGTTTCCAGCAATTTGGCGTTGTCCCAAGGCTTTACCACGAAATCGGTAGCCCCTTCCTTGATACCTCGTACCGCCAGATCGATGTCGGCGTAGGCGGTAAAGAGAACGACTTGTATCGCGGGATGAGCCTTCTTGATCTCGGAGAGCCAGAACAGCCCCTCGTTGCCGCTGTTTATACCGGCGCTGAAATTCATGTCGAGCAATACGACATCCACGTTCTCGTCGTGCAGTGTATTCTTTATCTTATTCGGGGTAGAGATGGTGATAACCTTCTCAAAGCAAGTGCCCAACAGCATTTGTACGGCGGTTAGGATGCCTTTGTTATCATCAACAACTAGTATAGTGCCTTGTTTTGCCATGTCATGTCCATTTATACGGGCAAAGATACTCGATCTGGCCGATACTTCCTACGCCAGGTGCGATTTTACCTGCATTTTCGCCCGGTATCCCAGCAGGCATACGGAGCACAGGAAGCCCAATGGGTAAGCCATCCAAATCCCGGCGATACCCCAATGGAACGTGAATCCCAATGTATATCCGGCTGGCATGGCTATGATGAAATATGCGAAAAACGAGATCCACATGATCGCTTTCACATCGGCCAGGCCTCGTAAGGAGTTCGCTAAAATGATTTGCGCGCTGTCTCCTATTTGGTAGAGCATCAATATGGGGAGTAATGTCATCACGATCGCGTTGACATGAAGGTTGTCCGTAAATATCAATCCAAGCCCGGATTTGGTCATGAATAAGGTGGTACAGACCAGGCAGACGACCACAAGCCCCAGATGAAGCCCGGCGATGGTGATCTTACGCACCATATACCAATCGTTCGCCCCTTTATAGTAACTGGTACGAATCGCTACGGCGGCCCCAAGACCTAAATAGATGGTAAAACTGATCGTTGATATGGTGATGGCTATTTGATGGGCGGCAAGCGCAAGGCTACCCAGCCAACCGACCATGATGGCCGTGACGCAGAATGTTCCCGCCTCCAAGCCTTGTTGCAGACCGATCGGCCAGCCGATGGAATTCAGCCTTCTCCAACGCTGCTTATTGATACGGATATGGGCGAAACCTATCCGGTAAGGCTTATAGTCGGTTCGCGACATGAATACGGCGATGAAAAGCAACAGCATGATAATACGCGAGATAAAGGTGCTTATACCTGCCCCGAGCAATCCGAGTTCCGGCATTCCGCATTTCCCGTAAATGAGGACATAGTTGCCGATAATATTCAGTAGATTCCCTGTTAATAGTACCCACATGGATATGGACGGGTTGGCGATACCTTCCACGAATTGGCGGAATGAATTATAAAGCATCACGAAGATGATCGAGACTAATGAGACCGCGAAATAAGGTCTTATCAATGGCAAGAGCTCTTCGGGCTGGCCTAAAGAATCCAGGTTTAGGTAAATCCCCAGTAAGATGGCTATCAATAATAAGGTGGTGGTCATATTGGCAACCAGACTGTTTTTTAGCCAGCCTCCGATCTCGATCTTTTTATTAATCGCTAGATTCTGTCCGATCAGTGGGGTAAGATTATAGGAGAATCCGGTCCCCATTATGATAAATGCGTTTATTACATTATTAACAAACGATGCCGCCGCGAGTTCTTCCGTACTGTGTTGTCCCACCATGATGGTGTCTGCCAATCCAGTGATAATAGCCCCCAATTGCCCAATGATGATAGGCCCCCCCAGCATTACCAAGGATTTATAATATTGTTTGTAACCCGCTATTCTATTGTACATATGTTTTATCCTATTATAATGATGGTATAAAAATCCTTTATCATATATGTCAGATATACGATAGTGTTATTCTAGATGAAAATGTGAAGATAAATTGGCGCAAAATTACATAAAATCGCTGAGACCCGCAAATCGCTAAAATCACTAAGAAATAAGCACGCCCGTCATCGATAGTAACAAACGTCTAGACGCACTCATGACATCATAGCTCACACGCTCCACTTTCAATTCCGGGCGAGTGAAACAAGCCTAGTCGCCCCATACCTCCAAGCAATATTTTTTATCTGTATATTCCATATTATTCATTATTCAAGTTTCTCACTTCGATTAATCAACGCTTAACTCTATCAGAACAGGGTTGTCATCATCCTTTAGTGATTGTGTGAGTTTTTCTAATTCTCCACTTAATGAATGTTTGGTTTCCGCTTCTTTCAAGACATGTGGGTAAAGCATGAAATATAGCTTATTGTTAGAGGAAATAGGTCTTGGTAATATTCCGTCTTTTCCCTTGAAGTTCTCATCTCGGAAAATACACTCTGCGATATTCCCTGCTTTTCTATCTAGTAATAAGATGTGTTCTTTTAAGCCAACTCCCGGTTGGGCTTCTTCCGTATTCAAGGAAATCGTACGTATGCATGCGTACGAATCCGTTAATGCCAATACCTCACACAATTTTCCTTTTAGTAAATCAGAGCGAACAGAGGGAGTCCGGGTAAATATCGGTTTGATCGTTTGATCTTTATCGATCCAGAATGTCGTATCAGAAGTATATTCATTAAGAATGAAACCGTCCATATAGGGTGTAAGGCTGTTCTGTTGGGCTATATATACATAGGAATATCCATCAACTCTTGTCATGATAAAATGACGAAAACGCTCTTTAATGGAGAGAGGTAAACGGCTAATGATACTTCCGTCCTTTTTATCCAATATAACATATGGAGATGGATTGGGAGCAGGACGTTCCTTCCATGTGAAAGCGAGCGTTCCATTTAATAATGGAGGCGTGTTTTTTATATCCCAAATCAATAAGGCTTTTTTATTGAGGGCAACAATATTCCATGCGGATAACGTATCGGGAATTGAATAGGAATAGAGTGGTTCTCCTTGCGTATCATATGCTAATATACTAGGACTTTTCCCTTGGGTCAGGACAAATATTTCCCCATTCTCTTTATCGAAAGCGACTTTTTGGATATTCGTGTATTCATTGGCTCCTTGGCCTTTATGGTTGAAATTGATCAGTAGCTTACCGTCGAGATCAAAGCCTATAATATCTCCGGATGAAAATCCATAAAAGAAAAATCCGTCTTTTGAGATTGTTGGAGACATATTATCTCCTAAAAGCGCTTTACTCTGGGTCTCAAGACGGATATAGCGAATGTTCCCTAGATTTTGCGCTACGACTTCTTTTTGTGGATAAACCTCATTGACATCCAATGCAGGTATAGGTTGCTCTTGTTTTATATTGCTGTCCGTTCCACTCGTACTTTGGGTGTTTCGTGTCTTTTGCGTGCAGGCTGTCCATCCCACTAAGATAAGTATGCTTAGTAATACAGTTTCTCTCATGGCTTATAGATTTATGAGGTTTGTTTCAGCAAATATATAGATCTAACTTCAAATAAACAAATAAAATACGAACATTTCGTTGTAGTGTTTGCGATATTCGGGCAACTGTATCAAATCTCCTGACTTCATCACTTTTCTGCGCCATCACATAGCATAGATTGAAAATCAGATGATTAATATATAAAAGAGGGTGGCTTTGGGTGGCGCAAGCAAAAAACCGCTATATTTGCCCCATGTATATCC
>JAQVCX010000120.1 GCA_028689545.1 Parabacteroides sp. | reverse complement strand
CATGCCTTCAAGCAGGCGAAGACGATTTATTTCCTGAGTAAGCGAATGCCGTGCTTGTTCTTGAGTGTAATTCTTTTCGTTCATTTGAATGATTCTTTTAGAGTCAACCATATTTACAAAAAGACAAACCGGCAACGGCGCAGATTGCCCATTCTATCTATAATCATAGATAGAATGGACAATCATTCCCCGAAAAGAAACTTATAATCCCTTGCGGCGGCCGGCTTCGTCCAGTCTTGAGGGATCATCTGCCATTGGTTTAAAGGTTGGGGGCTGAGTACGCCCTTTTCCTTTATATATTGGATCATATAATAACGGAGGTCTTTATCGGTAGAATGAATGATACGGCTCTTTAACTCGTCTTGGGGAATGCCGGCCCCTTTCGTCAATAACTCGCCTCCTCCGTTACCCCGGTAAGAGTTGAGGGCTACTTTATATGTTTTATTCTCGTCGAAAGGCTTACCATCCGCCATTTTCAAGATCGAGATCTTCTCTCCCTTGGGTTTCGTGACATCCACCGTGTAGATGATACCGGCCGCAGAGTCAAAGTTAAAACTGAAGTTGACGAACGAGGCGTAATTCTCCTGCCCTTTCTTTCTCTCTTTCAATAATAAGACATGATCGTCCGGGGATTTCATCTGGTGGGTCCACATAGCGTACGATTCCTCCAAGAAACCTTTGATCTCGGCTCCGGTCAAGTTCATCGTATAAAGCATATTCTCGTATTTGTAAAGACTGAACATATCGCTGATCGTGATATCCCCTTTATCTATTTTCGCGTCAAAGGATAACGGGGCGGCAAAAGAAACGTCCGCACCGGTCAACTCCAATTGCAAGGAGTGGATAAAATCCATGAAAGCGGATGGGCCGAAGTAAGCGGGACGAGTCGTAATGCTCTCCGTAAAAGTACCCACTTTCTCGGAGACAAAATCGTTCACCGCCTTGTATTGCGGAGCGAATGCTTCCATAAACTCCTCGCTAGGCGCTAGCTTATCCACATCCGTCAAAACACCCGATACTTGTTTGTCCAATACCTTTCCATGCTCCATCCTTAACACGACATCAACGGTACCGACCACACGCCCATTACTTGCCGGATTGATCAGTAACACGGAATCTCCCTCGATATTCGCCACCTTACCACAATACCGCCGATGATCATGCCCCATCATCACCACATCGAAGCCCGGAACGCGCCGGGCAACCTCCATCGACGCATCCTCACGGTATTGCCCGGACATGGTACGAGCCTCGTTTCCCGCATGGAAGATACCCACCACGACATCCGGTTTCTCCTTCTCCCGGATGATCCGCATCCATTTACGGGCCGTCTCTTCCATATCGGCGAAATAAAGACCTTGCCACAAAGTCTCCGGCAACCATGCGGGAATAGCCGGAGTAATCATTCCCAAAACGACGATCCTCACGCCGTCGCGCTCAAACACCTCATAGGGTTTTAAATAGGTCTCCCGGTCGGAGGTACGAATGATATTGGCACCCAAGATCGGGAAATCACATTGCTTGATCCAACGATCGAAGACGGCGTGACCGGCCTCTACATCATGATTGCCCATATTTCCCGCATCGTACCCCATATAATTCATCATGGCGGCAGCTACGTGCGTAGAGACCGTATCCATGAAATTGTAGTAATACGCCGAAGGTTGTCCTTGCAAGATATCGCCATTATCCAAGAGCAAAAGATTATCGCCATACGCCCGGCGTTCTTCCCGCACGAACGAATATACCCGGGCCAGACTGCCTCCCCACTCCCGCTGCTCGATAAAATTATACGGAAAGAAGTTTCCGTGGATATCACTGGTTTCCACTAATTTCAACTTGACTTCCCTCGTTGTAGCCGACAAGCCGAGAACGACCAGCAGCAATAAGGCAATTGAATAAACTCGTCTCATATAAGGATTTTAGATAGATTAATGACGCGAAGATAACGAAATAACCTGTTCGCCCGGTTTCAACGGTATTTCATTTCCATCCCAGACAAACGTACCCGTAGTACCTTCCGGCAAGACCAGACGGGCGGTTCCCTCACCCCTCTCATCCAGCTTATAGGCGGCGGTCACGCTTCCAAGCGGATGCGGGATCGTACCGGAGACCTCCTTTAGTTTTCCCAAGGATGGAGCGATCCGTATCTTCCTAAAGCCGGGGGCATCGCTATCGATCCCCAATACGATCCGGTAAAACTCGATATTCGGGCTGGCTCCCCAAGCATGGCAATCCGAGCGAGACGGCTCCGGCATCTCCGCCCATGTAGTCAATCCCAACGCCATCTGATCCCGCCATATTTGTAAGTTATCCAAAAGCTGATCCCCTAGGCCGGAAGCTTTCAGCGCTTGATTCAAGTAATAACGGAAATAGATCGTGCATTGGATCAGGCTCGTATCCGCCAAGGTTTGGCGCATCACCCGCGCGGCCTCCTCCCCTTTCGTAACCCCGGTCAGGATCGCCAAGGCATTTACGTGCTGGGAATAGCCGCGATGATCCTGCGTATCGGCGAATAGATGACGGGCGGCGTCCCAATATTTCGGGCGGATCGTCTGACGCATCCCGGTAGCGATCTTCCGGTAATGATCCGCCATGGCAGGAAGGCCGATCGCCTGCTCCATCTCCGCCGCGAACTCCAAGGTCATTATATACATCAAGTCCTGGAGCGCCGAGTTTCCCTCTTTCTCCCGTATCGGCTCGCCATAATCGAAGCCGGCCGCCCAATCCACGAAGAACCAATGGGGGACGTAGGACAGGCTATAATCCGGCTTCAGCCATTGCTCGTACCACGACAAGACCTGACGGTAAGCGGGAAGCAAGGTCCTCATGTAGGC
This sequence comes from Parabacteroides sp., assembly GCA_028689545.1. GTDB lineage: Bacteria > Bacteroidota > Bacteroidia > Bacteroidales > Tannerellaceae > Parabacteroides. The sequence continues at coordinate 6,644 of JAQVCX010000120.1, read as the reverse complement.
CTCATCCCCCCGGTACATCCAATAATCGTGACCCATACAGATCCTCGATCACCAAAGGCTCGGAGGCCGTCTTCACTTTCAACTCCACATATCGCCAGGTACGCCACCAGAGGGAGGTGAAAAGACGATTGTCTCCCCCATCCGCCCGTATCTTATCCCCGTAGCCGATAAACAGCTTATCCGTCAACTCGTCCCGATGCCCCTTGCCATTCAGCGCATACGATTTAGTGGTCGATTCCTCTTCTCGCTTATAGAGGGCTTCCGAGTAACCGATATGGATCTCGGCCTCCTTTCCTTTGCTGAAGGACAAGGAGAAATACCCCGTCGTCAGGTAATCATTATCCAGAAGCAGGCGTACCTCCGTATTCGCCGGGATCGTCAAGGCTTTTGGCCAGTAAGGAAATCCTCGCGGGCATTCGATCCCTTCCGACTGGCGGAGCTTTGCCAGACGCTCGATCCGGCTGTCCATCGGAGGAATCGGGCTAGGCACCAGCAAACGCCCCGGGTAATCTCTCGATCCTTTCGTGGCACCATCCATTCCCCGCACGGCCTTCTCCCATTTCCGGTCGTCATAATCCGGTTGCTCCCAGCCCCACGGATAAGCGGAGGCTTCCAGCTCCTCGCCCGGGCCGGCCACGTAATACCCCAATACCTGCCATTCGGTCCAAGGAGCGTACGCCTTATTACGCAGGCAGACCCAAGTGGTATCCGTATTCACCACCGCCTCTTGCCCCGTATTGCCTTGCAAGATAAAACCGGTCTGGTCGTAACTGATCTGGGCGACAGGTTTCCGCTCGGCATAATTCCAGACAACGGAGGCCAGCGTATTCTTCCCTTTCCTTAGATAAGGGGCCAGATCCACCGTCTCGAAACTCCAGTTATAGATATCCCCACGGGCCGGGCCCAGGGATACCAATTTCCCGTTTACATATAACTTATAGCGATTATCGGCGGAAACATGGACGATAAACCGGGAAGGAACCGCCTCCAGATCGAACGATTTACGAAAATGATAGACCCCATATACATTCGGGGCCTCACCCGGGTAGGAGATCCAACGGGCTTTCCAGCGTCCCTCGAAAAGAGAAGGATCGATCTTCTCCTGATGATACCCCTTCAGGCTAATCTGGGAAGACAGGGAGAGGGCTTGAAACACAAAAAGCAAAAGGAATAAATATGTTTTCATACAAACAACTCCGGCTCCCGGCGTGCGCTAAAGTTCTTATGGAGCATCGCCGTATAAGGCGTATCGAAAGTACGTGCGCCCTCGGGACACTCTTTCACGCAGGCGCAACATTTGATACATAGATTCGGATCGCTATACATACCCTCGTCCGCCAAGGAGATCGCATGCGTAGGACACACATCCACGCAATACTCACATTGCGTACATAAATCGTTGTCCGTAACCGGGGCCTGCGGAGTGGAAGGGCCTTTCACCCGATACGGGAAATTACCTTTCACCTTCAAGGCGGACAAGCATTCCACACAAGAAACTTTCTCCAGTTCCTCGATAATCTTTTTCCCGAATTCCGCGGCTAGCTTAAGATCCGACTCGTCCGGACGCCCCTCGGCAATGGGCATCCCCTTGCGGCTGAAAGAATGCTCACCGATAAACGCCCCGGCAGCCACAGGCGCGAATCCCTGCTCCGACACCAAATCGCAAAGCTCTTTCAAGGCATCCTCATAATCCCGGTTTCCATACAGCACCACGGGGACTATCGGCGCATGATGGGCGGAGCGGAACATGCGAAAACGTTCCATGGCAGTCTCCGCCACACGGCCACCGTATACGGGAGCGGCTATAATCGTCAGCTCATCATCAATATACTCCTCCATAGCGAGGCTCTCGCAAGTGACATCCGACTCGGACATCGAAGTGGCACCCATTCCTTCCGCTATCGCGTAAACGATCTTGGCGGACGTGTGTGTCGGAGAAAAATAAATTAAATGTATGTTACTATATTTCATGATCCTTATTTTAACGCACCCTCTATCTTAGTCATTAACTCGGCAAATTCCTCATCGGTATAGCCTTTGCTCGTATAAATGATCTTCCCGTCTTTCCCGACCAGATAGCCGCGGGGGATCAGGTTCTTGGCGAAGGCGCCGAAAATAGCCCGGTCCTTATCGGGATACAAAGGGAAATCGAAGCCTTTTTTCTCGTTATACTTCTTTAGATCGGCATCGGAATGCTCACGCCCGATCACCAAGAGCACGAAGTCTGGGTTGTTCTTGTATTTCGGCCAGAGGGTTTGTTGAACGGCGGCCAATTCTTTTTGGCAGGGAGGGCACCAAGTGGCGAAGAAATTCACGAGGATCACTTTTCCCTTTAGCGAAGCGGACTGCAACTTGCTCCCATCATCGGAAATAATCGTAAATGACGGCATGGTATCGCCTTTCTTCACAATGTCGGAGTTATCCTCCTGAGCTTGGCCTACGAAAGCCAATAACGCTAGTAAACTAGCCAATAAATACTTCTTCATAACCTTAAGTTTATCGTTTAGGATTCTGCGGCAAATATACATTAAAATTCTCATCAAATCGCATCATTATAAGGCTTACGAAAGTTCTACGGTGTCGTACCTACCCCTCGACAACGCCTCCGGAGTTTCTTTGGCACCGTATCTACCCCTCGACAACGCCTCCAGAGTTTCTTTGGCACCGTACCTACCCCTCGACAGTGCCTCCGGAGTTTCTTTGGCACCGTACCTACCCCCCGACAGCGCTTCTAAAAGTTCTATGAGGCTAGATGTTAAAAAAAGCGTACGTGAGATCCGTAGATGCCACGTACGCTGATACCATTCAAAACCGGGGGAAAGATTTACCGCAGGCTTTGCGCCAAGTCATAACCCGCTTTCAACGCCTTTAGGTTCATATTCACGATCTCCTCGCCCTTCCGGCCGAAGATCTGACGGATACCCGCCTCTATCTTATCATACTCGATCCCGATGAACGGGGTGGCGGCACCCAGCATCACGATATTGGCGGCACGGACAGAGCCCGCCTCCTTGGCGATCTCCTCCACGTCCAACACGACCTTGTGAGGGAGCTTGTCCAACTCAGCGTTCACCTGCTCGATAGCCGGATAGTTCGGGATGTTCACGAACGGACGGGAGTTTGTCACCAACCAACCCTCTTTCTTCAGGTAAGGCAGATAACGCAAGCTCTCCATGGGTTCCAAGGAGATGATCAAATCGGCGTGACCCTTCGGGATCAAGTCCGAGGCGATCGGCTCGTCGGAAAGACGCAGGTTAGACTGCACGTCTCCCCCCCGTTGGCTCATTCCGTGTACTTCCGCTTGCTTCATATACAGACCTTCTTTTAAGGCGGCTTCTCCAATAACGGCGGCGATAGAGAGGATACCCTGTCCTCCTACACCTGATAGTATAATATCTGTTCTCATTTCTTGCTTGCTTTTTTCTTTCTGGTTAATGTCTGGATGCACTCACGGCGGGGGATCAATACGGATACGCCCTTGTGCTCGATCTCCTCGCGGATGATAGACTTCATCTCCTCGAAGTTCTTTTTCAAAGGAACCATCACACGGATGTGAGCCGGGTCCACACCGATACCGGCGCAGATAGACTCCAGACGTCCCGTTCCGGCGGAATCCTGCCCTCCGGTCATGGCCGTCGTCTCATTATCGGAGATAACGATGGTGATATTCGTGTTCTCGTTCACGCAATCCAACAAGCCGGTCATACCGGAGTGGGTAAACGTAGAGTCGCCGATCACGGAGACAGCGGGAAACACGCCCGCATCGGAAGCACCCTTCGCCATCGTGATGGAGGCACCCATGTCGATACAAGAATCGATCGCGCGGAAAGGCGGCAAAGCGCCCAAGGTATAACAACCGATATCGCCAAACACCTTGGCCGTACCGTTATACTCGGCGATCACCTCGTTCAAGGCCTCATACATATCCCGGTGCCCACAACCTTGGCACAACGCGGGCGGACGTTGCTCTACCACCTCGGGGATCGCGTAATAGCTCTGGATCTCCTTGCCCAATACTTTACCTACGGCATCCGGCGTAAGCTCGCCGTCGCGCTGAAGCGTACCGTCCAAACGGCCATGAACCGTCACGCCCTTACCCAAGAAGCCCTTCAATTGCTCCTCCACGACCGGGTAACCCTCTTCCAGCACCAAGATCTCCTTACACTCGCCCACGATCTTCTCGATTTGCTTTCTCGGAAGCGGATACTGGGAGATCTTCAATACGGGATGCTCGAAACCATCCGGATAATTCTCGGAAAGATAATTGAAAGCGATACCCGTCGTGATGATACCCAAGTCCTTATTCGGGGCGTCGAAATACGTATTATACGCGGAGTTCTCGGAAGCCTCGGTGAAAGCCTCTTGAGACGCCAACAAACTCTTGAAACGTTTACGGGCCAACGCCGGAAGCAAGATAAAACGCTGACGGCCGTCCGCCGGGCAATTCATCGGGTTCTCCGGCTTCAACGAGCTGGTAACGACACCGGCACGAGAGTGCGCCATACGGGTCGTGACACGCAGCAAGATAGGATACCCCAACTTCTCGGACAACTCGAATCCGCGATATACCATATCATAAGCCTCTTGCTGGCTGGATGGCTCCAACATCGGGATCATAGCGAAATTGCCATAAACACGGTTGTCTTGCTCATTCTGCGAAGAGTGCATGGATGGATCGTCGGCCGTAAGGATGATCATACCCCCGTTGATACCGCTCATAGCGGCGTTCATGAAGCAATCGGCGGCTACATTCAAACCCACGTGCTTCATGCAGCAAAGCGCGCGTTTACCGGCATAGCACATACCCAAGGCAGCCTCCATGGCGGTTTTCTCATTCGCGCTCCAGCGACAATGAATACCTCTTTCCTTCGTTACCGGAGAACCTTGGATATATTCCGTGATTTCAGTAGAAGGGGTTCCCGGGTATGCGTATACCCCGGAGATTCCAGCGTCTATAGCGGCTTGCGCTATGGCCTCGTCCCCCAAAAATAAATGTTTTTCCATGTGTATCTATTTTCTTAATATTGACTATTCACTCTATTTATTGGCCAAAGGTAAGAAAAGGTAATGATTTATGATTTATAATTTATGATTTATGATCGCACGTGATAAATCATAAATCATAAATCATAAATTACAAATCCCCCTTACCATATCCTTCTCCTATTCAACTCCGCCCTATAGCGGTTGGCATTGCGGGTATGCTCCGCCAATGTCACGGCGAAATTATGCCGTCCCGAGAAATCCTCCTTAGCGCACATGTATAAGTATTTATGTTTCGTATGATTCAGCACGCCATTCAATCCCTTGATCGTAGGAATCCGTAGAGGACCGGGAGGCAGGCCCGCGTATTTATAGGTATTATAGGGAGAATCTATCTCCAAATGCTCAAACAAGATACGCCGCAAAGAGAAATCCCCCACCGCGAACTTTACGGTAGGATCCGCCTGTAAAGGAATACCGGCATGAAGGCGGTTGATATAAAGGCCCGCCACGATCGGATACTCGTCCGATACCGCCGTCTCCTCTTCCACGATAGAAGCCAGGATAGATACCTCGACCGGAGTAAACCCGATCTCCTCCGCCTTTTTCAATCGTTCAGGTGTCCAAAAAGCGTCATATTCACGCTTCATGCGACGTATAAATTTATCCGCGGATATATTCCAATAAATCTCATAGGTATTAGGGATGAAGAGAGCCTGGATCGTTTCCGGGGTAAACCCTAAAGAGTCGCAATACACGGAATCGTTCAATAGACGCAGCAGATCCTCCTTCCCGCACATCAATTGATCGCTTATACGTTTCGCCAAATCGTCCTTGAGACGGATATTATTAAACGTCACACGGGTCGCTACTTGATGTCCTCTCCGCAAGTCATTCAACAAGGTAAAATTACTCATGCCGGGTTTCACGGCATATCGGCCGGTACGCATGGACGCAGGATACCTCAGCAATCCGCTCAACCGCTTAAAGCTACCGATGCGGAGGCAATTCGCCGAATCCCTCAACTGCCGACAAAGATCATCTAAATCCGTCTTATCATCCACATAGACATAAACCGTCTTATCCGGCTTAAAATTCGGAGCCCAAGCCAAACGATACGTCCAGAAGCCTCCCCCGCCTATCAAAACAACGAGAATCGCCATCAAGGCGATAATTATCGAACGCTTCGATAAAATTTGTTTGTTCAAATCCATGAATAATCTATTGAATATCAGAATAAGGCACAAAAGTAGTATCTTTTTTTGAAAAAAATAAGGTATAAAGCTTTGTTTATTTAAAAATATAGTTCTATCTTTGCATCGCAATTCCAAGGAAGAAGCACAGAACACACAAGGAAGTGTGGGTGAGTGGCTGAAACCACCAGTTTGCTAAACTGACGTACTCGTTAGGGTACCGCGAGTTCGAATCTCGCCGCTTCCGCAGATAAATCAAATGATTATTAAGGCTTTACAGTTAATCTGTAAGGCCTTTTCTGTTTTTATACGCCCCGATATACCCTTTTTCATAAAACATTTGGGTCTGCGGATAAATCGGGTTGTTTTCATATTCCTAATAAAATATTTATCTTTGCCTCATGACATCAGATAACATACTACGAGATATCCTCCCCGATATCCTTATTGATAATTTTGACATAGTCA
>JAQVCX010000017.1 GCA_028689545.1 Parabacteroides sp. | reverse complement strand
TCCGGGTTAACCTCGTTCATCAATAAGACAGAACAGGGTCAACCTCTTTTATTACTAAGTTGCAAACCTGTCAACCTGCTTTATAAATAAGACACTAAGTAGTCAACTAAAAACGTTAACATACAGGTTTTACTATTTGTCTCTCAGCTATTTGCAGTTTTCTAGGCGGAAAACAAAAGTTTCTTCCTAGGGAAACTTTTGTTTCATCGGGAGAAACTAAAGTTTCACGGCATGAAACCTTTGTTACCTCCATGGAAACCGGTCGCTATCCCCAATGCCCCCCCAACAGCCCCTATACCTTTATCCATCAATGCCCACTCCTCCGAGAAACAAAAACCGGTTCATCCATCACTCCGTACGTCCGAAAATACACACAAATATACTCATCTGAAAACAAAAAAGTATAAATTCCCCCTATAAGTGGTAGATAAAGAGTAATAGTTGTAGATGTTTTTGCACCTACAACCGATATCTAATCTACTCATCTATAGGCAATACATAGCGACAGTTGTAGATGTGGTAGATATTTTTATAAAATAAACTCTGGGAGTAGAGGTTGTTTGGTACCCCTAGGGGGGGCAGTCGTCGTGTGGCATCCCTAAAGATCTTTTAGGGTTACAACCCTAAAAAGATGCGTATTCCAAAAGTTTTTAGGGATATAACCCTAAAGATGTTCGATTATTAGACTATCTTTGTGGTTGTATCCCTAAAAACATGCAGACATGATTCATCGAGATTTATATATCAACCAAATTGAGCCGTTTATCCAAAAGCCTTTTATAAAAGTGCTAACGGGTATTCGAAGAAGCGGTAAATCCGTAATCTTACGCTTGCTTAAAGATAAATTCAAGGAGCGGGGAGTAGAAGAAGACCATATCGTATATATAAACTTCGAGAGCTTCGAATGGATCGATATAAACGATGCCAAGTCTTTATACACATATATTCACTCACAAATAAAAGATAAGGATACTTATTACATACTTCTTGATGAGATACAGGAGGTAAAAGAATGGGAAAAGGCTGTTAATGGTTTCTTGGTGGATTTTAACGCGGATATTTATGTGACCGGCTCTAACTCAAAACTTCTCTCATCCGAACTGGCGACTTATCTAACCGGACGCACCGTTAGTTTTACCATTATGCCTTTATCTTTCGGCGAGTATTTCCAGTTCCATCATCTCTCACCAAAAGATGAGCATATAAATAAGAGAGACGAATTCGTGAAATATCTTCGTTCCGGAGGATTTCCGGCCATCCATACGAACGACTATCCCTACGAGGCCATATACAAAATCGTATATGACATCTATTCCTCCGTAATCTTACGAGATACGATCCAACGCAATAACATCCGGAATTTCGACCTATTGGAGCGAGTCGTGAAATTCGTGTTCGATAATATTGGTAATAAATTAAACGCGAAAAACATAGCGGACTATTTCAAGAGCCAACAACGGAAAGCGGACTTGAATACTATCTACAATTACTTGAATGCCTTAGAAGAGGCTTTTATCATTCAGCGCGTGCCACGTTATGACGTGAAGGGGAAAGAGGTATTGCAGACAAACGAGAAATATTTCGTCAGCGACCTGTCACTGATATACGCAGTCATGGGATATAAGGATCGGATGATTGCCGGAATGCTGGAGAACTTGGTATATCTAGAGCTAAAGCGCAGGGGCTACAACGTTTTTGTAGGGAAGCAAGAGGAAAAAGAGATAGATTTCATCGCTATCCGGCGAGAGGAGAGAATATACCTGCAAGTCACATACCGGCTGTCCTCTCCCAGCACAATCGAGCGGGAGTTCGCTCCCCTGCTGGCGATCAATGATCATTACCCCAAATATGTCATCAGCATGGATGAGTTTTTCCAAGAGAACATAGAAGGGGTCAGGCACTGTTATATAGCGGATTTCTTACTCGATGATATGGGATAGGGCATTCCGCCTTTTTATGTCGCTTATCGGTTTAATAAAATTTCTGATGAGGAGCGCCAAATTCCTTACAGCTGACCTCGTCGATCGCTACCGTCCAGATCCTCACGTTGCGAACCGCCGGATCGCTATAGCGGAACGTCTTATCGGAATATTGCCTCATGATAATATCCAAGGCTTCCACCTTCTTGTCGAAATCCTCCTCGTAAGCGACCTTCCCCCAGACCATCACGCTCTTCGAACGCATACGGTAGCTGCAAGCCACCTCCGGGTGCTGGAAAACCAAGGCGTGGTCGACGCTAAACGTGATACAGACTTTCGGGTTACGTTCCAATATAGAGATGCTTCGTCCATCCTGCGCCGAGTGTAAATAAACCACGCCATCCTTATAACCGAAATTCATCGGCAATACATAGGGTGTCCCGTCCGTATCCGCCATGCCCACAAAGCAAATATCGCTCTGGCGGATGATCGATTCGATCTGTTCCTTGTCCGTGTGTATAAGTGTCTTCATATTCCTCCTTGGTTTAAATTCAATCCAAGCACAAAACTAAGAAAAAATCCCTTATTCCTGCAACCCTTCCCTATCCGCGCCCGTCTATTAAGATAAAGAACCTAAAAAAGTAAAGATGATGAAGACAAGAGTATCCCTTTTTATATTCTGCATCCAGATGATAGCGGTCTGCGGATTCGCCGCCGACAAACGTATCGATGGGAATGGGAATCCAGAAACACGGGAGATAAAGATCAGCGATTACGACGAGATCACGTTCGTTGGCTCGATCAACAAAGTCAAATAAACATTTAATACATACGAACGATGAAAACAACATTAGTAGCGGCAATGGCCCTCATCTTTTGCGCCTTCACGGCAGAGGCTAGTAAAGTGGACGGTAATGGGAATATCATTACGAAAGAGATTTCGGTAGATAACTATAGCGAGATCGAACTGGGCGGAAATATCGAACATTCCGGCAATAGTTTTTGGGGAAATAGAAACGACAAGAAATTCCCGGTATTCAGATATACGCATGGACGAAGCGCTTCCCTGAAAATTACCATCGACGAGAATCTGTTCCCACTCCTCTCGATCAAATCCAATAACGGACGGTTAGCTATCCGCGTACAAGACGGGACCCGTATCAAACCGACCCAGTATGTAATAGAAGGAAGCTCGAAGACGCTGAAATACCTAAAGACTTCCGGCTCGATGGATTTTGAGGGCCAGAACGCCTTTTCCGAGGATCAACTAGAAATCAAGATTTCCGGCTCCAGCGACGTGAAGTTCCCGCATAACGTAAAATTACGATCAGGCGAGTTCTCGGTATCCGGCTCCGGCGATCTGGTCTTTGAAGATTTGGACTGCAAGAATCTTACCAGCAAGGTTTCCGGCTCCGGAGACATCACCTTGGAAGGAAAAGCGGACGAAGCCCATTATTCCGTATCAGGTAGTGGAGATATAAAAGCATACGAATTCTCTGTCAACGAGTTGAATTGCTCGGTAAGCGGTAGCGGAGATGCCCGTGTTTATGCCAAAGACAACATGAGCCTATCGGTGTCGGGCAGTGGAGACATCCGCTATAAAGGCCCGGCAAACGTGAATAAATCAAAGTCTGGCTCCGGCTCTATCCAGAGTGGCGATTGATGATCACACACAGGTTATTAACACACATACAGATTAGTAAATTTAAAAAAGCTACCAGATATGACATCCGGTAGCTTTTTCTTGCTATTTTTGTAACCGACTCTCTATTCATTGAGTCTAAATTAAAAAGTAGAATCACAAAAAATGATATTTATGAAAACAAAGGCTATCTTATTAATGGTATTTTTCTTAGGATGCGTCGCTACCGGTTGGGCCGCGGATCATGTGAAAGGCGATGGTAAATTGACCTCTAAAAAGATTTCCGTCACCGATTATAACGAGATTAAGGTAGATGGCGTGATCGATTTCAATTACGAGCAATCCGACGCTCCTTCCACCGTGGAGGTTACCGTAGACGAGAATCTTCATCCCTATGTCAATATCGAGGTGAAGGATCGTGTCTTAACCATCGCTTTCAAAGGAGCGAAGGTAGATCATTTCACGAAGTTTATCGTAAAAACGAATTCTAAATGGCTTGCCGCCGCGAGAGTGTCCGGAAATGCCAACTTCATGGTAAACAGTCCGCTCTCCGGAGACGAGACAGTGATCAAGGCGAACGCCAATAGCCTGGTGCAACTGAAAGAGACGGTTACGGTAGGCAAACTGGATTTGAACGTATCCGGCAGCGCGAATATGGTCGTGAATCACCTGGAAGCCGACAAGATCGAATGTGATATCGATGGCTCCGGCTCTATAACGATCAAGAAAGGTAACGCAAAAGAAGGAGACTACAGCATCGTCAGCAGTGGCGATATACACGCTTTTGGGCTTGCGGTTCCTCAGCTAAGTTGCAAGGTAACAGGCAATGGCTTAGCGGAAGTACATGCTACAGATAATTTAAAGGCCAACGTGATCGGCAAAGGAAATATCCGTTACAAAGGCCCGACGGCAGTTCAGCAGAAAATAATTGGTAAAGGTACCGTTGAAGAAGTGAAGAAATGAAAACAAGAATGATATACCTATGTCTGCTGGTGATCCTTTCTATGACAGGATGCATCAGCACGAATGCTCGAAGAAGTATTAACGGAGACAAGAATATTGTTACCCGCACCATTCAAGTAGAGGATTTCGAGGAGATACATCTAGGATCCAATATCGAATCGGCGAAAGGCATCAATCCGTTCAACAAGAAGAACCGTGCGATATGCAATTACACCCAAACAGATGGCGCCTCCTCGTTGGAGATCACCATGGACGAGAATTTGTTTGACTTATTGGATATAGAGAATAAGGATCACAAACTAATCATCAAGGCTAAATCCGGCAATAAGATCTGTCCGACCCATCTGGTATTGAACACAAGCTCCAAGAACTTGAAGGAAGCGGGAATTAGTGGCAGCATCGACTTTATCGCCGAGCAACCGCTACAACTGACCAATACGTCTTTTTATATCAGTGGCGTAGGCGACGTGAAATTAGCCGATTTATCTTGTGATACTTTCAAGGTGGCTATATCCGGAGTCGGCAATATCTACTTGAATGGAGACATCAAGGAAGGCGAATTCTCCGTATCGGGTGTAGGACACGTATACGCGTTCGATTGCCCCGTTGAGGATCTGGAATGCGCCGTATCAGGTGTAGGAGGAATGGAAGTGAACGCTACCCGGAGATTAGACGCTAGCACGTCTGGCGTAGGAAGCGTTAAATATAAAGGTAATCCGGAGCATACGCAGAAATCCGCGTCCGGTGTCGGTAAAATCAAACAAGTAGACTAATCATCCTAAAAATCAATCAAATGAAAAAGATATCGCTTTTATTCCTTATAAGTGGCTTATTTCTAATAAGCGGCTGTATCCCTACACAAACCATACAAGGAGACGGCAATATCACCACGGAAAACATCCCGGTTTCCGAATACGACTGCTTAGAGCTAGAGGGAGAAGGCCTGGTCGTGAATTACACGCTATCCGATGCTCCCGAAAGTTTGGAAATAAAGACAGACCGGAATATCTTCGAGAAATATGAGTTTAACGTAGAAGACCATAAGCTTAAGATCCGTCCGAAAAAAGAATTCAGGAAGCATACGAATTTCCGTCCGACCGAGTTCACGATTACGGCCAACTCCCGCCATCTAAAGGAAGTAACAACCTCAGGAAGCACCCAGGTAAATATAAATTCCCCTCTACAAGCCAAGGACTTCGAGGCGGAATTAGCCGGTAGCGGAAGTATCCAACTTCACGATACGGCCTCTTTTACAAACCTAAAGATAGAGATAGCCGGTAGCGGATATTTCGTTGCCCCTAAAATTTATTGCGAGAAATTAGAGGGAGAGATGGCCGGATCCAACACGATCGTTCTAGGAGGTACCGTAGGCATAGCCGAATTTTCGATAGCCGGCAGCGGTACGGTACGTGCTTTCGATTGCACCATAGACGAGTTGGAATGCAATATAGCCGGTAGTGGAGACATAGAAGCCTCTGTCGTAAACCGGATCAAGGCAGAGATAGCCGGTAGCGGTTCCGTAAAATACAAAGGAGATCCCCAAGATATCCAAAAGAACGTAATGGGATCGGGTAAGATAGAGAAGGTGGAGTGATTTTTACAACCACCCCTCCTTTTTATACCACTCGATACTTTCTTCCAAGCCTTTACGTAAAGGATAGGCTGGGGTAAAACCTAAATCATCTTGAAGAGGCGTGACATCGCAAGTCCAGTTACGCTGCTTCAAGATGTAATACTTATCACTATTCAGCGTCATACTCTTTTTCAGCAGCTCACCGATCCACTCGGAGCAATAGCAAGCGATACGCGCCAATCCCAACGGTATGCGGGCATGCAATACCCATTTCTTCCCTAAGATATCTTGTATCATACGGGCAAAAGACTCATCCGTGTAGACATCGCCGTCGGCCACGAAATAGTCCCGGTTCTTTATCTCCTCCTTCTCTAGGGCAAGAAAAGCCACGGTCACCAAATCTTTCACATAGATAAACGTGATCCGCTGCGGAACAGGGCCTACGGTGAAATCGAAGCCCGACTTTATGCTTTGTATCTCCATGAAATAATCCTTCTCACCCGGGCCGTATACACCGGTAGGACGCAAGACCACGTAAGGGAAATAGGTTTGCCTATGGATATGCTCCTCCGCCTCCAGCTTGCTCAGCCCATAGTTCGTGTTCGGATTTTGCGGATCATCCAAGCGTATGGGGCGGAAAGTCTCCTCGTCGACTAGCCCATAGCTGCTCAGGCTGCTCATCAACAGGAACTTCTTCGGTTTGCAACCCGATTCCGCCAAAGCCTCGATAAAGCGATACGTATTATCGGAGTTCACATAGAAAAAGTCGTGCGTATCCGCCGCCTTCGTCAACCCGGCGTTATGGAGCACGTAGTCCCACGCCCCATGCTCTTGGACAAAATCCGTAAGTTGATCCGTAAGCGCTTCCTGATCGCAATATTCCAAGTTGATGAAATGAATCCGCTTATCTTGCAGACGTGCTTTACTACTAAACGAACGGATACCCGCCCACACCTCATAGCCACGACGAAGCGCCTCCTCTACCAAGAAACCGCCGATAAAACCACTCGCTCCAGTTATCAATATCTTCATATTCTTCATTTTTGTTTCATATAAAATGTATAATAATACCACAGCAATCCAATCCAATTCAAGAACACGATCGTCAGCATCCAAAGAACCTTTTGTTTCTTACTGATAAAAGGGTTTTGCGATACGGCCTTGCACCCGAACAGGATTACGGCAATACCCACGATATAACCGATCTCCGGCAAACTTATCCAGCAAATGATTTGTGGTATCATAGCAATCGTGTTATTCGTGTTGATGTTTCTTCAAAACCCGGTGCGGCAAGTCGCCATGCCCCACCAACTCGATCGGACAAGCGTATTTCTCGCCCAACCATTCCTCAGAGACATTCGTTCCCGGGTGATAATGCAAGGTCTCGTTTACGCAAGCGATATTCTTCACCATGGCCAAAACCGTACCGATATCATGGGAAACCAAGATGATAGCGCTCTCTTTATTGATCTCTTCCAAGAGCTGATAAAAACGAGACTCGAATCGTTTATCCACATAAGAATTAGGCTCATCCAAGATCAATACCTGCGGACGGGAGACGATAGAACGCCCCAATAAGACCCGCTGTAGCTGGCCGCCGGAAAGCTCACCGATAGCCCTGCCCGCCAACTCCTCCAATCCCATCTGCACGATCACCTCGTCTACACGCTCTTTCTGAGATCTATTGAATGGACGAAACAACGGTTTCTCCGCGGATAAACCGGAAGATATCACTTCCCGTATCGAGATCGGAAACTTCTTATCGATCTGGCTCATTTGGGGTAGATAACCGATCTTCAAGGAAGGGACCTCTACATCGCTATCATAAAAGCGAATCGTACCGGAAATAGAAGGCAGTAGGCCTAGTATCACCTTTAAAAGCGTTGTTTTCCCGCCACCGTTCGGTCCGATGATTCCCAAGAAATCATTTTTCAATACATCCAGCGTCACGTTACGTAAGGCGATCTTATTACCGTATCCGGCGGTAACCTCTCTCAACTCAATCAGCTTGTCCATCGGCCAACGATTTTGCGATATGAATCATTTCCTTACTCCAATCGTAATCCAGCGGATTGATCGGGATCAGACGGCAACCGGTCTCTTTCGCGATCAACTCGGCGTTCTTCTGGTCGAACTCCTGTTGGATAAACACGACCTTGGTGCCATATTCCCACGCAATATCAACGAGCTCCTTCAGCTGCGCAGGAGACGGCTCTTTTCCGTCCATCTCGATGCAAAGCTGGGTCAAGCCATATTCGTTGGCCAAATAGGTCAAGGCCGGATGGTAAATAATAAATGTCTTATTCTCAAGAGAGCCCAGCAAGGCGGAAACAATCTTTTCCGTCTCTCCCATTTCTTTCGTCAGTTGCTCATAATTCGCTTGGTAATATTCCTTATTCTCCGGATCTAAAGCGACAAAGGCATCCAAGGTGTTCTTGGCGATTATCTTCGCACCTGAGATAGAGCTCCAAGTATGCGGATCGACACCTCCGGAATGATGATGGTGATTATGCCCGCTTTCGTGATGGTGCTCTTCTCCCTCATGATGATGCCCCTCTTCTTCCTCCGGGCTTTTAAGTAAATCAATTCCTTCGGACAAGTTAAAAACCTTAAGTCCCGGATTATTATCGCGGATATTATCCATCCAAGCCTGCTCGAACCCGATCGATCCGATCCTTAAATAGCCTTGGCTTTTACCCACCCGCACCATTTGCTGCGGCATAGGATCATACGTCTCCGGACTTTGTCCCGCCGGAACCACACAATTAACCGTAAATTTATCTCCGGCTATCTTTTCCGCGAAATACCGTTGCGGCTCAATCGTCACGGAAACGATCTTCTCATCTGTCCGCTTATCCCCGCAGGCCATAAGTATCAAGAGGAAAAGAACCGATATCAATACCTTAAATTCTTTCATACCATATATATATTTTCGCAAAGGTAACGAATCTCGGGTAATTAGCCTGCAAGGAAACGATCCAAAGTTATCAGGAACCAGCCTGACAGCTTCCCCGGACGAGGCATTTGCGCAAACTATGTTTTACGAACATATAGCCATCGGTAAATGAACCGGAACAATTAAACTGGTCCAGAAAAGCCGGGATTTCTACGACATCAGTTTCCTTATGATACGTACAGATCGCGAAATCCAAGTGATCCGCCTTCGCGAATAATTCCATACAGCCTTGCAAAGCCAAGCATTCCGCTCCTTCTATATCCATCTTTAAGAAGATATCTTTTCGCGGCTTATCTCTCAAGAAATTGTCCAAGGTGGCATTAACATCATCGTCATGATCGCTGATATATTTCTTTACGATCATCGTTTTCTCCTTCCACGGCTCAAAAGTAGCCTGAAGCGCCTCGATCCATTTATCCTCGTATTCAAAAAGGTAAACAAAACGGGTAACCTCGATGGTATCCAAAGCGGTGAATCCCTCTGCGGAACCGATATCCAAGAGTGTCTTTCCCCTAAACTCCTCCACGGAATCCGCATAATGATGAGGATGTCTCACGTCTTGCTCAATCAACAAAGCCCGATAACATTTCTCGATCTTAGATGTGCTATACTCTCTCGGAAAATATAACCGTTTAGTTCCCCGGTGCATCACATAAGGCAACTCCTTTTCCTTATCCCACTGAACGGCAATCGGCATCTCCAGATATTCCCTAGCGAAATCATAAGGATAACGTGTATATCCCTTTTTTCGGAAATAGTCATAATACGCTAATTTAGGAGAAAAGGGCTCAAGCACCTTGGTATAAAAGAAAGGCAATGTCCCATATAATATACTTTTCAACCTCATCATCGAACCAGTAAACATTTCATCTAGATTTTTACATTAACGAGGCGCAATATACGAGAAATAACTGGATAAAGGAATAGGTTGTTAATAAGATCCGGCTAATCGCAGCTAATTTCACTCATTTCCAAAGGAATATGGATTTATTATACAGCTTGTAGAGACGGGGCACGCTACGTCTCTACATATCATAGCTGTCTTTCATCTCCCATGCCTAAGAGAACAAATTCCCATGCCCACGGGATTTTTTTCCCATCGAGACGGGAATATTTTCCCATGCCTATGGGAATGGCGGGATTATAACCAATATAAGGTCATGCACTTAGAAGTCGTATTGATCCACAAAGGCATCATAGACGGGTTTCTCTTGCAGGCCGTTGCGGAGGAAGATCTTTTCGATGTCCGCTTGCTCCGCCGGCTTGATAAGTCGCTCACCGTGAAGGCAACGATAGTAGATCGTGCGACCGAAGTAACGCACCATTTGCCGTTTGATCATATCGCCCTTAACCCGGGGAATATTGTCTAGCATATGGAGGAAACCCTTGGCATGACGCTCCGGGACAATATAGAAGAAATAACGGCAACCTTCGCCCCCAGACTGTTCATACAGCAGGGGGTTCAATACCGACACATTCACCTGGTCTACCGACATGAGAAGCGCCGCCTTCCGGCGAAGACATTCCTCGGCCCTCGGGCACCGCTCATTCAGGCAATGCATGAAATGAGCGGGAAAATTATCATAATCGAGTTGTATATCCATTATTTATCACTCAGCCAGCCATTTATTGATCTGCGTAAGGATCTGCTCCTTCATATCTTCCGGCATATTGTCGATACGGGTACGATGGCTACCCCGGGGCTGGATGTAGATTTGCTCGTTCTTCTTACCCTTGAAAGCGGGCACCATGGCCGCGCTCCACGGATCGATCTCTCCATAGATGAAGATCATCTTCGGATCGTTGTCTTTCAAAAAGTTATAGATCTTGTGGTATAGAGCCGGGCGGAACTCCACTGTACCGACCAGCTCCTCGGGAAGCATGATGCGGTTCAAGTATCCGTGGGCGCTATCGATCGTAAGATATTTCTTGAAAGGCTTCACGTCGTAGCCATAATAACCAAGCTCACGGGCGGCTTGTACGAAGAAAGAGATGTTCGGTTGGTTCTCGGCGAAATAATCCGGGCCGCTGATTTCCATCAAATGATCGAAGAGCGCCTGATCGTCGGCAGACTTGGAAGGGATCGTGCTCACCGAAGTGCCCCACTGCCAAAGGGCGAATGAATATTCCAGCGCGCAATAGTCCAATACCTCGGGCATCGGGATACGGAATGTCAGGTTCTTATCCTTGCAATAGCTCTCCAATAGAGGAAGCATATCGGACTTGCGTTTCAATACTTCCAACTGGAAATCCTGTATCTTCTTGCGTTCCGCCTTCGTGCCTACCTTGCGTAAGAAAGGCTCGTGGCGACCATCCTCCACGCCTTTACATAGCGGGCCGACATACGGAACGGAGAAATCCACGTCGTCCGGGAAAAAGGCACGGTAGAGCATCGTAGTCTGTCCACCCTTGCTGATACCGGTACTGATCCATTTCTCCGGATAGAGCTGCTTGAAGGTATTCCGTACGTTATGCAGATCGTAAGCGGAGTTCTCGGCGGTCAAATAGTCCCAGTTCTTAGGCTCCGGGGTTGACTCCAAGAAATAACGGTACTCCACGAACACTAAGTTCGCGTTTAATAATTTAGATAATTCCTCTTGATATTTCGGATTGAGCGCATAGGCCGCTCCATACCCTTCGGTCACGATAATGGTAGGACGATCAAAGCCCACGTGCCCGACGATCACCCGTTGCGTAAATGTTCCGGCGGCAGGATCCTTCGGATCGACCTGCTGCGTGATACGTACCACATATTTCTCCGGATAATGATCGGATTGAAGTTTCTCGATGCCACTAATTCCCTTTAGGGCGGCAAGCTTCTCTTGTAAATCTCCGGGAGCGGCCATTGCCGTCATCACCGACAGGAAGAAAAGAAGCAAGAAGTTAAATGTTCTTCTCATGGTAATTTAGTCTTTTAGATATTTGCGGCAAAGATACGATTATAATCGGAATCGCATGACACGCTGACCTAAGTACTTACTTACCTCTACGTATCACATTTCAAACGGAAGGATTACTCAGAGGATACCTTGCGCTTCCAAAGGCTGGAGTTGATTCAAAACTAGAGGTAGCCGGAAGAACGTCAAATTGTCATTCAATAGCCATATATGTTATCAAACACACATTATATTCAGCCGTTATATTACATATTTATTACATTTGTAGCATCAATTCTAAAACAGTAAATGCAATGAAGAAACTATTTATCACTTTCTCTTTTGCCACAATACTTGGTATTGGTGGTTGGGAGTTGTATCAAGAGGCACAAAACGAACCTGCCTTATCAGACATCGCAGTAGAGAATGTAGATGCGTTCGCTACTTATGCCACGTGCAGATGGTCGGATCCAGAGATATACGAACGTTGTGACAACGGAGATGATTTAGCTTGCCCCTGTGGAGGATGAACTATTAACAGACTAGGAATATGTTAGGCTTTAGGGGCATTGACAACACTAAAATTCTAACGTATTCCTTCTCATAAAACAATCTATGCTATGCGTTGTTATATATATATATGGCTATTCTTCTTTCTTTTATCGTGCAATTCAAAGACAAAAGACTTAAACAATCAATACTTTCTTTTGCCGAGCGACCAATATGTATCATTTCCAATACCAGATAATACGGCCCTACCTTATGACGGTATCAAAACCTTCAATGTAGATGGTAAAGAATATTTAGCTTTTGATGGAAGTGACCATAGAAGTCTTTATATCTATGACATACAATCCAAGAATTTGGTCAAACATATACTTTACGAGGCGGAAGGAGATGAGGGGATTAAAGGAATATCAGAGTTTTACATAGAAGATTTTGATCATATTTATTTATCCTCTTATTATCCTGTAATCTTCCGAACAGATACGGCCGGACATATATTACAAAAGATTAACTATGCTCATACAACTGATACTCCCTCAATTGAACTAAGATCAACGTCTAGTATCATGGGGTCTATTGTTGTTTTAGGACAACAGATTTACATCCCCACAAATATAAATCCAGCTTTTGGCAATGAGCTAATAGAAAAAAGTAAAGTAGGAGTAGTTATTGATACAGTAAGCCATTCTGTCGAGCAATTACCCTTAGGATTTCCCCCTCTAATTACTTATCAAGATATTGGTACAGGTACAGGTTCGGGATATGGATGTTACTACAACCGATGTTTCGATGGAAACTCTTTTGTATATGGCTTTTTATATAATGACTTGATGTATAAGACATCTATCGACCACAAAAAAGTGATCCGGAAAAAAGTAAAAAGTCATTATGCCCCAAACATTGATGTATTCCATATCAAAGAAACATCAAGCTTTAATGAACATTTAAAAATAGAAGCAGAAACTTCTATTTACGGAGATTGCGTTTACGATCCTTACCATAAAGTATATTATCGTTTCGCTTATCCATCATCAGAGTTAGAAAAAAACGATAGTTACGTAGAGATCCTCCGGAATGGACGCAAGCAACCTTCCATTATGATCTTGAACGAGGATTTGGAGATATTGGGAGAAACTTTATTACCGGAGTTCACCTATGCCAGTCGAGCCTACTTCGTCCGGGAGGATGGCCTATACCTAAGTGTGTCGCATTTCAAACGGGAGGATTACTCAGAGGATACCTTGCGCTTCCAAAGGCTGGAGTTGGTAACCAATAAAGATAAATGATATGAGGCTTTTAATCTATTTAGGATGTATCGTAGTATCCTTTCTTTCGTGTTCACACAAAAAAGAAGATTCAAGACAAATTATAGCTCAATGGTATGACAAAGAAATCGTTCTCCCTTCCAATTTAATATTCAAGAATTATAAGGGAGAAACAACACCTTTCCAAAATCAGGCTTATGAATACAAGGTGGTGACCTATATAAATGGTGATAATTGTGTGCTCTGCAAACTAAAAATGGATTTATGGAGAGAATGTAAGGAGTTCCTGCAAAAGAAACAAGGGGGGAATATTCCCTTTCTGTTCTATATTCATTACCAAAATCACGCAGAGATAGAATATATCTTCAAAAGCCATAAATTTGAATATCCTTTCTGCTTTGATGATAAAGACGAGTTAAATAAAATCAACAAGCTACCTAAAGATGACCGATTCAGGACGTTCTTACTGGATAAAAACAATCATGTCATCGCCATAGGGAATCCAACCACCAACCTGAAGATAAGGAACTTATACGCCAAATTAGTTTCCAAAAACGAGGAAGCCATAGCGGATTCTCCATCTTGCATCTTCTCACCCACTCAACTTAATTGTGGAGAATTACGATTAGGAAAAACCTACCAATATAGAATCAACATACAGAATATCCTCGAGAAAACCGTAAAGATCGACACGATTATCCCATCCTGTGAATGTATGGATATATCGCATACCCCAGACTCCATCAAACCTTCCGGATCAAGCTACTTTATAGTCACCTACCATGCGGATATCGCAGGCGACTTGTTCAAGACCGCTCATATCTATATAAAAGGAGAAGAATCGCCGTATATGATTACTTGGGAGGGAACCGTACAATAAGATCATGAAGAAAGTGAAAAAGTGGCTTTGGAATATAGCGTTTGTCATCTCCCTATCACTATGCGGACTTGTCTTCATCCAAGTCTTCTTGCTGGCTACATTCAAGATTCCTTCCGGATCGATGGAGCCCACATTGCAGGCAGGAGATCACATAGCCGTATTTAAACCCTTATACGGCTCCCGTTTATTCAATGTTTTCGTCGCCTTGAAAGGAAAAGACACCCCGATCTACCGTTCCCCCGGACTTCAAAAGGTTCATAAGAATGATGTTATAGTGTTCAATGCTCCTTATTATCTCTCTAAGACAAAATTAGAGCTGAACCTATTTCGCTATTATGTAAAACGTTGTCAAGCGCTTCCGGGAGACAGTGCAGAGGTTGAACTAGACGGTAAAGCACAAAAGATTTACATTCCCCGCGAGGGTGATTCCATAAGGATCAACTCTAAAAATCAAGCTTATTATCAGAAATTGATAGATTGGGAATCCAGAATTCAAAAGAAAGAGCCTACCATCTCGGCTTCCGGCTATTATCGTTTTTCGCACGACTACTATTTCCTTGTAGGCGATAACGGAGAAAAGTCCTTCGACTCTAGGCATTGGGGATTATTACCGGATGATTTTATCGTAGGGAAAGCCTGCTTAATTTGGAAATCACAAAACATAAATACACAAACCTATCAATGGGATAGATGTCTACGTTGGATCTGATAGCTCCGCCTACTCATCATTTAGGCTACGTATTGTTCGTAATAATCCCTCATATTTGGCGCGTTTCACCGCCGAATGCGCGAAGATACGATTATAATCCTCACGGCTCAAGGCCTTGAGGTCTTCTTTTTTAAGGGAGAGCAAAGAAGGGGTGGGATGAAAGGCCGCTACTGCCGTAGGCATGGCGAAGCGGTTCCAAGGACAAACGGCTTGGCAGGTGTCGCAACCGTAGATACGGTTACCTAAAAGGGCGGCTTGCTCAGCGGGGATCTCCCCACGATGCTCGATCGTAAGATAAGAGATACATTTGCGGGCATTCAAGCGTTTCGCTCCTTCCAAGGCTCCGGTAGGGCAAGCGTCCAAACAGCGGGTACAGGAACCGCAGTGATTCGTTTGGGGGGAATCATAGGTATCGACTTCCAAGGTTGTCACGATCTCCCCAAGGAAAAAGAAAGAGCCTTTACCCGGGATGATCAGGTTCGTATTCTTCCCGATCCATCCCAAACCGGCTTTCCAAGCCCAATAACGTTCTAATAGAGGGGCGGAGTCCGTGAATACACGAGCCTCATCGCTGGAGGGATGATACTCGGTTATCGCCTTCCATAGCTGGCGAAGTTTATCCTTTACGACCCCGTGATAATCTTCTCCGTAGGCATAATACGAGATATAAGGTTCCTCCGGATTCCGGAGGACTTTCGGATAATAATTCAAGGCTACAGAGATAACGGATTGGGCGCCTTCCACCAAGCCATTCGGATCGAGACGGATATCCCGGTGATTTTCCATGTATCTCATTTCCGCATGGCAGCCTTCCGCGATCCATTGATCAAAATAAGCCTCCTCGCTTCCGGCCCTCACTGCTTTAGCGATACCGCAGGCGGAGAAACCTAACTCTATAGCTTTATCTTTTATGAATTGGGAGATATCCATTAATCAATATCTTGTTGTAGAGACGGGGCGTGCCCCGTCTCATCCTCTCAAAATGGTAATCTAAAAATACTATCAGACGGTGGGAGACGGGGCACGCCCCGTCTCTACAACTAATCACTATTCAAAAACCTTGAACTCATAGCCTTCCTTTAAAAGCCATTCGATGGCTCGGGGCATTGCCTCTCGCATATTGCGCTCGGCTTTCAGCGAATCGTGAAAGACGATGACGGAACCATTACGGGTGTAGTTCTTTACTACGTTGAAGACACCGTTCGGAGTCATATGCGGACTATAATCACGGGTGACCACGTCCCACATCACGATATGATAATGGCGGCGGAGCCATACTACCTGCGGGAAACGCATATGCCCGTGAGGAGGCCGGAATAAATTACTGGGAATATATTCGGCCGCTTTCTCCACATTCGCCAGATAATTCTTCGTCCAGAACCTAATACCTTGGATATGGTTGAACGTATGGTTACCGATACGGTGCCCACGATCGATCACCATCTGGAACTCCTCGGGGTGCTTACGTACATTATCCCCTACCATAAAAAAGGTAGCCTTGATCCCATATTGATCCAATATATCCAAAACCCAAGGGGTAACCTCGGGAATAGGGCCATCGTCGAAGGTGAGATACACACACTTCTTCTTGGCCGGTATTCTCCAGGTTACCCCCGGGAACAGTGCCCGGTAAAACCAGGGCGGTTGTTCTATAAACATACTTTGTTAGTCTTTTGCCACTGAGCCGTACGCCATACGGTAATTATCAAATTCCTCTTGATAAGGCTTAGCGAACTCAGAATTGTATTGCTTGCTTACACGCAATATCTCTTGAAGAACCGCCAAGTTATGACCTAAATCACTTTCGACAGATGATAATTGACCCGGACGCAAACGGAAATACCAGTTTATACTACGCAACGCATTATCCGCTATACCTTTATAAACCATCTCCGCTTTATCCTTCTGGCCCAACTCGTAATAAAGCTCGCCCAAAGAAAGAGCGCTGTAATCCAACGGGACATTCTCGGGAGGCAATACTTCCATCGCCTTATCCAATACGTCCAGGGCCTTGTCGTTCTTGCCTTCGGCTACCAAAGCGGCGGCCAGCTTGCTGAACAACGCGATACGGTAGCTCTTACACATCCGCATCACATTCTCATCCAAGTACACACCCGGCGTGTTGACACCACCCCATTTGAACTTATTCATTACGTTGTCATACATCTTCTCCGTGTTGATCGAACGAACGGTTCCCTGTGTCTCCATCGGAACGATCTGATATGCCATACCGGTTTGCTGGAAGTAGGGATCCAATTTCACGAACTGATCCGGACTTACGGTAATCGCGTAATAGATCGGACGGTTCCAATTATTCGTCTGCAACATATCCAAGATGATCAGCTCTTGTTTACCCAAGACCTCCTTGCCTTTCAAGTCTATCGTCATCTCTTTCCGCAAATACGGCAAGTTGGCGGTATCGACCACGCCGGCAGCCATAACCGCGGCGGAATCTACCCCCATCGTCAAGGCCTGCGCAGGGATATAATCTAGTTCTTGATTGATTCCCGGGATCTTCTTAAACTTCGGATCGTTGCTACGAACGAAATCAAGAGCGGTCTTCAGATCGATCGATTTATCCGTCATCGGGAATACATAAGCGGCATCACGAGTACCTTGCACATAATCCTCCGGTTGCCAAGAGATCGGAAGCGGATCGGATTCGTACGCTTGCTTCTTCATCTGGTTGATATACCAGTCGGTTTGCAAATAGCTCGTATTACATACACGTACATCCGTACGGATACCTTCCACCTCCTGCGCGTACCACAACGGGAACGTGTCATTATCGCCATTCGTGAATATGACAGCGTTCGGTTCGCAAGACTCCAAGTAGTTCGCGCCGAAATCACGGCAAACATAACGGTTCGAGCGATCATGGTCGTCCCAGTTCTGCGCCCCCATCTGGATAGGGACCAGCAAACACAATACCGTAGCCACGGAACCCGCCACCACCGGAGATAACTTGCCATACTTCTGCAATCCTTTCGCCAAAGCCGCCACACCGAAACCGATCCATATACAGAACGCGTAGAATGATCCGGCATACGCATAGTCTCGCTCACGGGGCTGATACGGTGTCTGGTTCAAGTAAAGCACGATCGCGATACCTGTCATAAAGAACAAGAAGAACGTGATCCAGAATCCCTGGATGCCCTTCTTCCCGGCATAAGCCTGGAATAGAAGCCCCAAGATACCCAACAGAAGCGGTAACATATAATATACGTTATGCCCCTTATTGTTGACAATATCAAACGGCATATCCTCCTGCGGACCCACTAAAGCCTCATCAATAAACGGAACACCGGTTACCCAGTTGCCATTCGATACCTCGCCATGCCCCTGTATATCGTTCTGCCGTCCGGAGAAATTCCACATGAAATAACGCCAGTACATGAAATTCAGCTGATATGCGAAGAAATAGCGTAAGTTCTCGGCGAATGTCGGCTTCATCACCGTCACCATCTCACCGCAACGGTTGAACTTCACCGGCGCACCCTTTACCTGCGCCCACTCCTTATAAGCCTCCACATGACGGCCGTCGCCACTATACATACGGGGGAAAAGCATACTCAACTCATCCACGTACTCGTATTCCGTATCGTAACGAGAGATATAATAATGATCCTTCTCGTTCTTATCTTTCTTAATGACACGGCCCCAAGTAGGCTCACCCTCTTTCGATACAGGGACGCAAGTGCCGCCTTGGTTCTCACGTTTCACCTCGGAGACATAGGTCTGTCCGTAGATCAACGGTGTCTTGCCGTATTGCTCACGAGCCAAATACGTACGCAAGGTAAAGATATCTTGCGGAGCGTTCTGGTTCATAGGCGTATCGGCCGTCGCACGGATCAAGGTCAAGGCATACGATGAATAACCTACCACGATCACCATCAAGCAAACCAAGATCGTATTCAGCATCTTGATATTTAATGTCTTGCTCATGAATAAGTAGACACCCAAGCCTGCCGTAAGGATCACGGCGATCACGTAACCGCTACCGATAAACGGGATACCCAGCAACACGATCGAGAGGATAAAGGAGATCTTCATCCGCACCGGATGAACCTCGTCCCGCATCGTCTCCCAGATCGCCCAGATCAAGGAAGCCGCCAAGATAATCACGAACACGTACACGCCGGTATTATATGGCATGCCGAACGTATTGACAAACAATAGCTCGAAATAACCGCAAACCTCAACCAGACCTTGCACGACACCGTACATCATCAATCCCACGATAGCGAACGACACCAATAAAGCGATCAGCGTACCCTTCATCGTAGGATTCGGGAATTTCTTATAATAATATACCAGCACGATAGCCGGGATACACAATAAGTTCAGCAAGTGGACACCGATGCTCAGGCCCATCAAATAAGCGATCAGCACGATCCAACGATCCGCGTGCGGACGATCGGCGGCTTCCTCCCATTTCAGGATCAACCAGAATACCACGGCGGTAAACAAGGAAGAATAAGCATACACCTCGCCCTCCACGGCACTAAACCAGAAGGTATCGCTAAACGTATAAGCCAAAGAACCAACCAAACCGCAGCCCATGATCGTAATAATCTGTCCCAGAGACATCGCCTTATCGTCTTCCACGATAATCTTACGAGCTAAATGGGTAATACTCCAGAAAAGGAATAAGATCGTCAAGCCGCTAAACAGGGCTGACATCGTATTGACCATCACCGCCACCTGGGAAGGGTCCGAGGCGAACTGCGTGAATAAATTGGCTGTTAACATGAAGAAAGGAGCTCCCGGCGGGTGGCCTACTTCTAATTTGTATGCCGAAGAGATAAACTCACCGCAATCCCAAAAACTGGCGGTGGGCTCCATTGTCATCAGATAAACGGCAGAGGCGATCAAAAAAACGACCCACCCCAACACGTTGTTGATTAGTTTGTACTTTCCCATACTTTGTATAAGTGTGATTATTAATTGTATCTATGTATTCACATGCCCACACAGGCAGTCAGCCGCGAAGGTAATCATTTACGTTTAATACGTAACGTTGCGTTTCCCTATAAATTATATAGAATAGATTAGAATTATATTAAACTAACTTGGTTTTTTGCTAGTTTTGTAATCTAGATTCACTATCAATGAAATTAATATGATAAAAAGACATTCTATCTTAACGGCGATCTTGCTCTGTTTCGTCGCATTCACGCAAGTGATGGCACAAGAGACGCAGGAACCCGGACCGCTTCCGATCGATCCAAAGGTTCGATACGGGACATTGAGTAACGGACTGACCTACTACATCCGTCAGAACGATCAGCCCAAAGACCGGGCAGACTTTTACATCGCCCAAAACGTAGGCTCCATCTTAGAGGAAGAGAATCAACGAGGGTTGGCCCACTTCCTGGAACATATGGCTTTCGACGGCAGCCGAAACTTCCCCAATAACGGGATGGACGAGTATATTGAGAGCGTAGGTATGCGCAGCGGCGAGAATTTCAACGCCTATACCTCTTTCGACGAGACCGTCTATATGATTACCAACGCCCCGGTCAACAAAAGCGGCGTGGTGGATTCTTGCTTATTGATCCTTCACGATTGGTCCGGATTCCTAGCCTTGACCGACTCGGGTATCCAGAAAGAACGCGGGGTCATCCGTGAGGAATGGCGTACCCGGCAGGACGCCCAGACCCGCCTATGGGAGCAGCAACTACCCAAGATGTACCCGGGAAGCCGCTATGCGAACCGGATGCCGATCGGCTCGATCGACGTGATAGAGAGCTTCAAGCCCGACGAGCTGCGGGCTTACTACAAGAAATGGTACCGCCCGGACCTGCAAGCGATCATCATCGTGGGAGATGTAAACGTGGATCAAGTGGAGGCGACGATCAAGAAGATGTTCGCCGATGTCCCCGCCCCGGTCAACCCGGCGAAACGGGAACAAGTATCGGTCCCCGACAATGACCTGCCCCTGATCTCGATCGCCAAGGACAAGGAGGCTTCCAATACCATCCTTTATCTCTTCTACAAACACGATAAATTACCCAACGACTTGAACCGTACGATCGCCGGATTGGTGAAGGATTATATCCAGCAGATCTGCTCAACGATCATGGACGAGCGTTTCGACGAGATCTTGCATCAAGCGAATCCTCCGTTTATCTACGCAGAAGCCTACGACGACGATAATTTCATGATCGCGAAGAGCAAGGGATCATGGACCGTAGCCGCCCTAGCCAAGGAAGGCGAGATAGACTCTACATTGACCACGCTTGTAAACGAGACCCAACGGGTAAAACAATATGGCTTCACGCCATCCGAGTACGAGCGGGCACGCATCAACGTGTTGAAACAATACGAGTCGTCCTACAACGAGCGTAACAACCAGAAGAACGGCACCTACGTAAACGAATACGTGAACCATTTCACCAACGGCGGCTATATCCCCGGCATCGAGATGGAATACACGCTGTTGAACCAGATCGCCCCGAATATCCCGGTAGAGCAAGTGAACCAATATATACAAGATATGATCGGAGAGGACAATATCGTGATCGGACTGACCGGGCCGGATAAGGAAGGCATTAAATACCCGACCGAGGAGAACCTGCTCCGCACATTCCTCAAAGCGCGGCAGATGCCGGTAGAGCCTTATAAGGAGACCGTCTCCAACGAGCCTTTAGTCCCGACCTTGCCCGCCCCGGGCCAGATCACGGAGACAAAGACCGACCAGCGTTTCGGAGCGACGGTATTTACCTTAAGCAATGGCATCAAGGTGGTATTAAAGCCTACCGAGTTCAAGAAAGACGAGATCATCATGACCGCCACCAGCCCGGGAGGAAGCACTTTATTCAGCACGAAGGACATTAATAACTTGAAAGTGTTCAACGACGTGATCGAGATCGGCGGGTTGGGTAACTTCTCCGCCACGGACCTAAGCAAGCGTCTGGCCGGCAAGAAGGTCTCTTGCGCCTTGTCGCTCGGGCTGGACAGCGAGAACGTGAACGGGATGGCCGCCCCCTCAGATCTGCAAACCTTATTCGAGCTAATTTACCTTAGCTTCACGGCTCCCCGCATGGACGAGGAGGCCTACGCGTCGTTCGAGACCCGGACGAAAGCGCAATTGCAGAACATGGAGCTAAACCCGATGGTGGCTTTCAGCGATACGCTATCTGAAGTGGCCTACGGAGATAACCCTCGTGCGGCACGTCTTCGCCCGCGGGATTTCGAGCGGATCAGTTACCCTCGTATCATGGAGATGCGCAAGGAACGCTTCTCGGACGCTACCGGTTTCGTATTCACGTTTGTCGGCAATATCCAGATAGATAGCATCCGCCCGTATATAGAGCAGTATGTAGCGACACTGCCCGCCCAAGGAAGAATAGAGAAGGGGAATCCGGCGGAGATCCCCGCTATGCGTAAGGGAGATTATGTGAACCGTTTCAACCGCTCCATGGAAATCCCGAAAGTAACGGTAGCCAACCTCTATACCGGACAGATGGAGTACAATCTGGAGAATATCATCACCGCCACCGCGTTGAAGCAAGTGATGGACTTGGTCTATTACGAGAAGGTACGCGAGAAAGAAGGAGGAACGTATGGTGTCGGTGTATCCGCCAGGATCTCCCCGTTCCCGGAAGGAAGAACGACCTTACAGATATTCTTCGATACGGACCCGGCGAAGTGGGAGCAGATGAACACGATTGTCCGCAATGAGTTGAAACGGCTTTCCGAGGTAGGCCCTCGCCCGGAAGACTTCAAGAAAACACAGGACAACCTGCTGAAACGCCATGCGGAAGTCTTGCAGGAGAACAGCTATTGGCTGAACGTATTGGATGATTATTATTATAAAGGATTGGATACCGATACGGATTACGAGCCGATTGTTAAGGCGCTGACTCCCGAGAAGATAAAGGCCTTCGCCCAAAAGCTACTGGGACAGGGTAACCGGATAGAGGTGATCATGCAACCCTAAAATCAAAATGCCCGCTATAAACAGGCATTCAAATTGTAGAGACGGGGCGTGCCCCGTCTCATCCCCTCAAAATGGTAATTTAAAGATACTATCAGACGGCGGGAGACGGGGCACGCCCCGTCTCTACTTTGATTTCTTTAGTTTAAAATGATCGAATCCTTCCCCATAAACCCCGATCACGGCGCTTTGGGAGACAAAGGCGGTCGGGTCGATATCATTGATGATACGGAAGATCGTAGTGGATTGCCGCTTTTTAGCGAGCACGAACATCATCTTCTGCTCTTGCCCCGTATATAGCCCGGTAGCGTCGATCACCGTAACCCCCCGATGCAAGGCGTTGATCTCCTTACCAATCTCTTGATACTTCTTCGAGATAATAAAGAATTGCACGGACTGGCGGGCACTGTTCACGATCTGGTCCAGCACGAAACTACACACATACAGCGTCACGAAACCATAGACCACCTTCTCCCAATCCTTCAGCACGAAATAGCTGGAGGTGATAATGATCATATCGCATACCATCATGACCCGCCCCAGCGTTATATCCCGGTACTTATTGATGATGGCGGCGATAATATCCGTCCCGCCCGTACTGCCGTTCGACGAGAAAGCGATACCGATACCACTTCCGCAGAAAGAGGCTCCCAGCACGCAGGCCATGAACGGCTGATCCTGCAATAAGTGCATATCGGCCGTCAGCTTCTGGATCAGCGACAGGAAGAAAGTAAGCGTAAACACGGCGAAGATCGTCTTGATACTGAACTTAAAGCCCAATATCTTCAAGCCCAGCATCAGCAAGAAAGCGTTGATGAGAAAATAGGTGTACTGAACGGGGAATCCCGTAGCCCAGAACACGATGGAGGCGATACCCGGTACGCCCCCCGTCGTAATATCATTCGGTAGCAGGAAAACGGTCCACCCGATACCGTAGAGGATCATCCCCAACGCGATCATCAAGTAATCCCTCATTTCTCTGAGCATCACTTGTTGTCTAGAAGCCACTAATAAAGTTGTTTTCATTGTATTTGTCTATTTTTAGCGGGCGCAAAGGTAGTGAAAGTTATCGGACAGGACTCATTCCCTCCACAGAAAATCCTTCTTTTCACGAATCGTAAAGGTCTGGATATTTAGAGTATGAGAGGATTGACCGTGTTCCGATACGTTAGATGAACATACCGGAACGCGGCCATCCGGTCACAAGCTATGCTGGAACATCCAAGCCAGGTAGTCCGGCTCGGCGAAGGCGTTATCCCAGCTATTATGGTCCACGCCGGGATATTCTTTATAACGGACATCCGCGCCGGCCTTCTTCAGGGTGTCGTAAGCGTCGCGGGAGAATTGCACATCGACTACGCTATCGGAGCCGCCGTGATAAATGCTAAAGGCGGTCTTGCCCTTGAAGCTTGCCAGACGTCGCAAATTGGCTCCTCCGCAAATCGGGGCGGCGGCGGCAAACAGGTCCGGGTAACGCATTACGATATCGAACGTGCCCATGCCTCCCATCGAGAGGCCGGTGACGTAGAGGCGTCTCGTATCGACCTTGCCTTCGGCTATGTAACGATCCAACAGTTCCTTGACGGCGGCCATCGGTGGCGTGACCGGGGCATTCTCCGGATAGGAGCGTTTCCCCTCTTTTCCGGCGTTCAATCCCTTATATTCAGACCAGGTCTTCCCGGCCGGGCATTGGGGGGCCAGGATGATGGCCGGATAGCCCTCTTGATTCTCGAAAGAGGCGAACCTGTCGCCGCCATGTACCAATTGGGCCTCATTGTCCGCCCCACGCTCGCCCGCCCCGTGCAGGAACAGGAGCACCGGGTATTTCCGCGCCGGATCATAATTCCTCGGATACAGCACCCTATAATTCAATTGATAACCATCACGAGCCGTGAACTGCTTCTTCAAGAAGCTCGCCTTGTCTCCGGCATATCCAGCGACGGACACCAGCAAGCACAGGGATAGGGAGAGGAGATTTCTAAGTGTTTTCATAATCAATATATTAAAATTAGTTATCGTTATCCGTTTGTAGAGACGGGGCATGCCCCGTCTCCCGCCGTCTGATAGTATTTTAAAACTACCATTTTGAGGGGATGAGACGGGGCATGCCCCGTCTCTACAAACCAGATTGGTAAAAACAATCGTTAGCCCAATACAATGGATTATGTTCTATATAATCTGATATTCGATTACATTCTTCTTGATTGCGAATCAAGTGGTCATGGAATCGGGTTTGCCATACAAAGTTAATATTATTTCGATGAGCATAAGCCGTTGTAGCAGATTTTATTCCACCCACGACAATAGATAATAAGCCCTTACTTCTAGCTATTTGTCGCATATTTTTCTCTATTCCTGAGGAACACTCAGCGGAGATTGTTTTTCTTGAGATCAAATATTCACAATCGCCATCTATACAAATAATCGCATGAATATGATTCGGCATTACGACATATAATGGTATACACGCATAGGGATGATGGATATGAACCTCTTTCAATAGCGTAGAGATTAATTGGCCCAAAGGATTTAAAAAGATCTCTCCATTGGTAATATGGCCAAATTTACAAACTTTATGCGCCGTACAAATCGTGATAAAATAGATACCCCCGTTGTAATCGTGCCAAGTGGCACGGGCGGATTCGATACGGAAACGGTTTTGATAGAGGTTTGCCATAGCTATGTGTCTTAGTTAATTGTTTTGTAATGGTACAAATATAGCATATATTCTGAAGCGAAAGAAATATCTAGTTGTAGAGACGGGGCACGCCCCGTCTCATCCCAACCAAATGGTATTCTAAGTTACTATCAGACGGCGGGAGACGGGGCACGCCCCGTCTCTACAACTGGATGATGGGTTTTGTCGCTTCCGAGACACCGTTCTCGTTGAAAGCCTCGATGGTGAAATAATAAGGCGGGTCGGTGGAGAGGCTCTTCAATAGTAACTCATTCTTTCCGTATAGGAGCCATGAGTTGTATAGCTTATCGGGAGCGATCCCCCAGCGGATGTTGTAGCCTTGGCTGTTCTTGACCGCGTCCCAGGTGAGCATCGCGTCGCGGCGGTCGGCTTGGCGAACGACCTTGAGGTTCTTCACCGCGGCGGGCTTCTTGCCCTCGCCGATACCGAATACACGCAAGTCCGAGATCGCCAGGTGAGGCGTCGGGACCTCTAGGTTCTTGTAACGGACATAGCGGACACGGGCCGGGGTGTCTACTTGCACGTAATCGTTCGGGACATCCTTATAACTATCCCGGCGATCGACCAGCGTCACCCAATCACGCCCGTCCAGAGAGCCTTCCACGGCGTAACGGTGGCGCGAGCCGGGGATACGCCCATACCTGTCCGATTGATGGTCGTGGTAATTCACCTGCACGGCGTATACCGTAGCGGGAGCCTCCAGATCGATCTCTACCCATTCGGTGTCGCCATTCGTGCGGGCCATCCAGAACGTCTTGCATTCCTCATCCGTCAGGTTGGCAGGGAGGAAATGGGCGGAGGTCTTGGGGCGGTTCGAATCCGTGAACCCTCGCGCCGCGGGAGCGGAACCCTCCGCGTAGGAGGAGGCCTTCACCGGCTTCTTATAAGAGAGCAACATCCACCCCGCGAACTCCCCTTTCTTTCCCGGCTCGGCGGGAGCGTAATGCGGATAATCCCCGAAGTTATTATCACAATACATGATGCCATCGGTATCGAAGAAAGTAGGATACATGCAGAGGCGACGCTCCCAATTCACCGTGGCCGAGAGAGACATCGAGGCGAAATGCCAATAATTGCCCCCGGGCCCCACCAGGGTGCTTCCGTGTCCGGCACCATTCATGAAGCCTCCGGGCTTATAGCTCACGGGGTTGTGCGGCTGGTATTCGTAGGGGCCTAAGGGGGAGTCCGCCACATACACGCCATCGGCGTATACGTTGAATTCCGTGCCGGGGGCGGCATACTGCATATAGTATTTGCCGTCGTGCTTGGTCAGCCAAGCGCCTTCCATATAGCCGCCCAATACCGTATCGGTATGGTTCTCGCCGAAACGCTCCCAGCCGTGCCTGGGCATATCCAAGCCGAAAAGCTCGGTAGTCTCGCCCTCTATCAGGAAACGGTCGTCCTTATTCAGCTTCTTGCCCCGAAGCGGATAGACGTTGGATGAGCCCCAGAATAGATAGGCTTGCCCGTCGTCGTCGATAAACAGGTCCGGGTCTTGCAGGTCGTGGAGTATGGCGGGGGTAGCGTTCCAATCGCCGGATCTCGGGTCGTCGGTATAAAGGACGCTCATGGAGCCGGAGGGATCACCCATCACATAAAGCACGGAATCCTTGTAATTATGGGCGGCGGGGGCGTTGGAGCCTTGCGGGTACCAGTTCTTGCCGGGGGTGATAAAGTCCCAGTTCAGCAGGTCCTTCGAGTGCCAATAGCCGTGCGAGCGGGTGACGAACATATAATACTCGCCCCGGAACTCCACGACGGCGGGGTCCGCTCCCGAGCGGTAAGACAGGTTGTTCGCCGCGTTATAAATCATGTACGTATAATCCACGTTGAGCGGATTGCAATACGTGTTGGCCCGCGTGGATTGAGCCTCGGCGGAGGCTACGGAGGCGGTTGCCAACAGGGTTGATAGGATATATCGGGATAAATATCTCATGTCTTTTAGGGATTAAAGATAAACATTTGTTTTGTCGGGGGAGGCACGACCGCTCAGTCGCCGGTGTCCCGACCACTCAGTCGCCGGTGTCCCGACCACTCAGTCGCCGGTGTCCCGACCTCTCAGTCGCCGGTGTCCCGACCACTCGGTCGCCGGTGTCACGACTGGGCGGTCGGGGGTGTCACGACTGATTTTTCGCTCGCGCGTGGTAGGTGTTATTTATTCCAAGTGACCTGCGCCGATCTCACGTCGCGGGAGTTCGTACCTACGTAGATATTGAACAGGCCCGGTTCCCAGACGTATTCCAAGGCGCTGTTGTAGAAGCTCAAGTCCTCCGGCGTAACCGTGAAGGAGACTTTCCGGCTCTCGCCCGGCTTCAAGGTGATCTTCTGGAAGTCTTTCAGCTCCTTCATCGGGCGGGAGATGCTGGCGGCCGGATCGCCGATATATAGCTGCACTACCTCGGTGCCCTCTGTCTTGCCCGTATTCGTCACCTGCAGGCTGGCGGTCAATACGCCGTTCTCGCCTCGCACGCTCGTCTTGTCTAGCTGAAGATCTCCGTAAGAGAAGGTCGTATAGCTCAATCCGTAGCCAAACGGATACAGGGGGTCGTTGGTGATATCCAAGTATTTAGAGGTGAAATGGTCTTCCGGGTTCATCGGGCGGCCTGTTTTCTTGGCATTGTAATACAAGGGGATCTGGCCCACGCTACGGGGGAACGTAGTCGTCAGCTTACCGGAGGGGTTCACGTCGCCAAACAATACGTCCGCCAATCCGCGGGCGGCGGCGGAACCTCCGTGCCAAGCCTCTACGATGGCGGAGAATTGGCTATCCTCCCACTCCAAGGTGAGCGGGCGGCCGTTCGCCAGCACCAGCACCACCGGTTTGCCGGTCTGCAGCAAGGCCCTCAGCAACTCCTTCTGGCTCTCCGGCAGACTGATATCGGCGCGGCTGCAAGCCTCTCCGGACCAGTTGTTCGGCTCGCCCATCACGGCGATGATCCGATCCGCGTCTTTCACCTTCTCAACCGCTTCCTTCACCAGGCGGGTATTCTCCGCCGGATCCACCTTCAAGCCACTGGCTTTCGCCAGCATCGGCTCGTTCGTCAGGTTGCATCCCTTGGCGAAGATCACCCGGGCCTTATCGCCTGCCACCTCGCGCACGGCCTGCGCCACGGATGCCGACTTCGCCGTATCGATGCCACACCAGGTACCGAACAGCTCCACCTTCTTGTCCGCCAAGGGGCCTACCACGGCGATCGTCCCCGTCTTCGGCAAAGGCAGCAAGCCCTTGTCGTTCTTCAGCAAGACAATAGACTGGCTGGCGATGTGGCGAGCCGTATTCATATGCTCGTCCGTGAACGTCCGCTTCTTCGCGCGATCCGCGTCGAGGTAGCGATAAGGGTCCTCAAACAAGCCCAGCTTATATTTCGCCTCCAACACACGGCGGCAAGCCTGGTCGATGTCCGCTTGAGACACACGGCCCTCTGCCAGCGACTTCCGCAAGGTCGTGATATAACCGTTCGTCATCATATCCATATCCAATCCGGCATGCAAGGCCAAGGCCGATACGGTCTGCGTGTCGCCCAGGCCATGGTTGGTCATCTCGCCGATCGAGTTATAATCGGAAACGACAAAGCCATCGAACCCCCATTGGTCGCGCAGCAAATCCGTCAGCAACCAGCGGTTGCCCGTGGCCGGGATCCCCTCCACCAGGTTGAAGGAAGACATCACCGTGGCGCAACCCGCCTCCACGGCCGCCTTATAAGGGGGGAAATACTCGTTGAACATCTGTAGGCGGCTCATGTCCACCGTATTATAATCACGGCCCGCCTCCGAGGCGCCATACAAGGCGAAATGCTTCAGGCAAGACAAGATCGTGTTCTCCCTCGTCAAGTCATCCCCTTGATACCCCCTCACCATGGCTGCGGCTATCTTTCCGCCCCACCAAGGATCCTCTCCGCTGCCCTCGGCGATACGTCCCCAACGAGCGTCGCGGGCGATATCCACCATCGGGGAATACGTCCACGTAATCCCATTGGCGCTGGCCTCGATAGCGGCGATCCGGGCGCTTTGCTCTATCAAGGTAGTATCCCAGCTGCACGACAGGGCCAAAGGGATCGGGAATACCGTCTTATATCCATGGATCACGTCTACCCCGATCAGCAAAGGGATCTTGGCGGGAGATTCCTCCACCGCGATCTTCTGCAAGCGGCGCAAGTCGTCCATATCAGAGAACCCGGTCGCGCCTAGCCAGCCCCGGCGAACCGTCTCGTCCGCCCCCTCCGAGCCGCTCAGCACCCCGGGCACACCGCCGCCAGACAGGTTCAATTGCCCGATCTTATCGGACAAGGTCATCTTACTCATTAAGTCATTGATAAATACATCCATCTGTGCCTTATCTTGTCTCTGCCCATAAGCGGTAAGCGCTAGGCAGACGGCGAAAGAAACTAATATCTTCTTCATATATTTAATTATTTATATTCACTATTTATCCAGTTGTAGAGACGGGGCACGCCCCGTCTCATCCCAGCAAAATGGTATTCCAAATTACTATCAGACGGTGGTGAGACGGGGCATGCCCCGTCTCTACAACTAGGTATTATAAATGCAGCCAGCCACTATTATTTTCATTGAATAGAGAAACCCAACTTTTTCAAACCGCCCTGTATCTCGGGGCAGCTCATGAACAAACGCCACAGAAGGCCCGTACGGTAATTCTCGATCATCGGGGCGATCGTACATTGGTCTATCGCCAGGTACCGACGCGGATACCAATCCGCGCCCTCGCTGAAAGCGTCGTAAAAGCCATACTTGCCCCAGATGCTATCCCCCAGGTTGAAGTAGAAATGCTTCAACGCCTTCGAGGATTCCTCCGGCGTGTACGGATAGCTGCTCAAGGCGGCTGTCGGCGTAATCACCCCATGATCGTTGGAGGGCATATGCGCGTTATAGCCCTTCACGGAATAGCTGGCGGTCAAGCCCCAGCAAGCGTCGCTATATCCCTTGAAGCCCTTCGGATTCTCCACGCAATAACGGTAGTCGATCAATACGTGATTCCGGTTCAAGTCCCAGTAGTTAGCGTACCGGTCCGACAAGCCGGCCGGGCACAGGCCGATATACGAGTAATGCGCCCAGAACAACGGGCCGCCGTACTCCTCGGCGCCATTATGCTTCAAGATCAGAGGCAGATCGTAAGCGACCGCATCGCTCTTGATGCCCCCCTCGCGAGCCCATCCGTTGTGATAAGCGGAAGCCGGGATCGGGTACGTAGGCGAAGATGCCGCCAAGATATAAGTGATCAGGCATTCGTTGTAACCTTCCAAGGGGAAATTCATCTCCCACGCGTAATTCGGGCTCCAATGCCAATACAATACATCCTGCCCGTTCAAGTACCAGGTCCATTCCATCTCACGCCATAGCTGGTCGATCTTCGCGGCCAACGCCTTCTCGCTCTCATTGCCGTCCTTGAAATATTGGCGTACGCATAAGAGGCCTTGCATCAAGAACGCGCTCTCCACCAAATCGCCTCCGTTATCCTTCTGGCCGAAAGGCTTTACCTTGCCCGTAGGCCCATGCATCCAATGAGGCCAGACCCCGTGGAAGCGATCGGCCTTCGCCAAGTAATCGGCGATTCGATGAAAGCGGGCCACACCTTCCTCACGAGTGATAAAACCACGCTCGATCCCCACCAACAGCCCGGCGATGCCAAAGCCGCTGCCTCCGGTGGTCACGATATCAGCGTCGTCCTCCGGATACACGCCATCCGTATGGATACGCTCCGGGGCCAGCCCGGAGGTAGGCTCCGCGCCTTCCCACATATAATTGAAGTGAGCCTTTTGTATATAGCTCAAGAATTCATCGTCCGACTGGAAATCCAACTTACGCTCATTGGGCGTAGACTCCGCGGAAGTGTCGCTTTTCTTGGCCTCATGACAAGCCGTCAACGAAAAGCCAAGCAACAGGGTAACAACGCCTGTGCGAAAATAAGTGCTCATAGATATATGTATTTAAATAGTTATCGTCTCAATACTCTACTCATCGGCGAACGGCCGCTCTCGCCCAATGCCTCGATCGAGAAGTAATAGTCCGTGTCCTTATCCAAGCCCCTGAAATCGTACATCGTATCGCCCAGTACCGTGATACTGTTATACAATTTATCCGGCGCTATACCATAATAGATATTGTAGGCGTACGCCTCTTTTACCGGCTCCCAAGTGATCACGGCGTTCCGCTGATCCGCTTTCGAGCGTTCCACCCTTAAGCTCTTAACGGCGGCGGGAGCCTCTCCCAAACCGTTCCCAAAGACACGAAAGCCCGACATGGCGAAGTTGCCCGAAGGCACATGTTCGTTCACTATTTTCAGATAACGGGTCTTCAAAGGCTCACGCAACTCGATATAATCGTGCGGAACGTCCTTGTCGTTATCGCTCTTATCGACTACCAATTCCCAGTTTTGCCCATCTACAGAATGATAAATACGATATTGATGATACAAGTCCATCGCCTTATTATGCTGTACGGCCTTATGCTCGTAATAGTTCAACTGGATCGCGCGCACCTCCTTCAATCCCTCCAAAGAGACCTGTAGCCATTCGCCCGGCTCTCCCGAACGGGCGGACCAAAAAGTACGCATGCTCTCATCCGTTACATTCTCCGGAGCTAGCGTGCTATCCATGGAAGAGGCCATCACCGGTTTCCCATACGATAGCAACATCCAGCCGGGAAACGTATTCGCGATGTCATCTACCTTCCCTTTCGGCGTAAGCAAGGGGTAATCCCCGAAGGCGGTGTTCGAATACATCACGCCCTCCTTATCGAATGCCGTAGGGTACAAACCGATACGACGCTCAAACTTATATTTCAAAGAAAGCATGCAAGTAGCCACATGCCAGTAATTGCCATACGCGTCCTCAACGGTACCACCATGACCGGCACCTTGTACGAAACCTCCCGGTTTATAGCTCATCGGGTTATGTCTTTGGTAGGTGAACGGGCCCATCGGCTTGTCGGATACATAGACTCCATCGGCATAGACCTTGAACTCCGTCCCCGGCGCACCGTATTGGAAATAATACTTACCGTTATGCTTGGTCACGAAAGCCCCTTCCGTAAAAGGCGCCAAGGTCGTGCTATCATCATTGTTCATCCCGAAGCGTTCCCATCCGTGCTCTTCCGGGCGTAGCATCATGATCTCTTCGATCTTGCTGATCGGGTGGAAATCACGGCGATCCAGCTCCACTCCCTTCAAGGCGAACTCATTACTTGAGCCATAGTACATATACAAACGTCCGTCGTCATCCAGCAAGAAAGCCGGGTCCCAGCTAGGAAGAGCCGTTTTCTCCACATACCGCTTGAACTTTCCGCTTTTCGGGTTCGTACTATACCAAATGGGTAATCCCTCATAGGTAGAGCCGGTATAGAACAAGGTATCTCCACTTACGAAAGCGGCCGGAGCGCATAAGTCGTCATCTTCCGGATAACGTTGGAAACCGGCGAATACGAACTTCCAATTGCTCAAGTCCTTGGAATAATAGAACCCGGCTTGGTTCGTGGAGAAAAGGAAATATTCCCCTTTGTACATGACCATCATCGGATCGGCCGTAGACCGAAAAGAGCCATTCTTCACCAAATCCGGCAGATTGGCCCGGAAGCAGTAGCTCAAATTCATCGGGTTGCAATAGGTAGAGGGATGATCGTTCGTAGCGTCGAACCAGCGGGTGGCTTGCTGTGGGGCTTTCACCCGTACGTCACGAGGATCGGTCTCCATCCGGATATCTATTCTCGTATCGTTGTCGCCAAACGTGCGGTAAACATACTTCATCCCCGGATAATACACGAATAGCTCATGATCGTAGCGGCTTGCCTGTATCTTATAAGAGCCTGTCGCATCGGTGGTATAATGAACCGGGCTTGCCGTGAACATCACCGTAGCGCCTTCCAAGGGCTTGCCGTCCGGTCCGGTAACCGTACCTTCCAGAAAATGCTCTTGGGATACGGTAATATAGTAATCGCTTACCTGCCCCTTGATCACGATCACGGAATCTCCCCGCTCGTTTACTTGAGCGTTTACGGCAGAGGCCGCGAAGAAAGAGGCAAGGAGTGATACGAGCATATATTTATCGCAGGCTTTCAAGGAAGCGATAGCTCTATTTATTCTATTACATTCAAACATATTACATTCAAAATAAGTTATTATCTTTTTTATTGTAGAGACGGGGCACGCCCCGTCTCCCACTGTCTGATAGTATCTTTAAGTTACCATTTAGAGGGGATGAGACGGGGCACGCCCCGTCTCTACAACTAGATGTTATCATTTTAGGGATTCTATGCTTTGGATACCTTTCTGTACATCCGGATGGCTCATGAAAAGGTTCCACAACAGATTCGTACGGTAATTCTCTACCATCACCGTTACAGGCGCCTGGTTCAATCCCATAAATAAGGGAGATACCCAATTTACAGTCAGGTTGAAAGCATCCCGGAAACCATACTCACCCCATAAGAAGCTGCCGTAGTTACGGTAATAATTCCGTAAGGCTTTCATGGAAGCGTCCGGCGTGTAAGGGAAAGAAGCCAGAGCGCCCGTAGGTGCCATCGTTCCGTTATCCCGGTGCGGCATCGGCTCCTGAGCTTGGTAGTTCCAAGCGAAATCGCTGGCGGTCAACCCCCAACAATCCTCTCCATAACCTACATACCCTCCTTGGTTCTCGATACAATACCGTTGGTTGATCTTCGTCATTCTCTGGTTGTTCTCGAAATAAT
Source organism: Parabacteroides sp. (assembly GCA_028689545.1). GTDB lineage: Bacteria > Bacteroidota > Bacteroidia > Bacteroidales > Tannerellaceae > Parabacteroides. The sequence continues at coordinate 10,044 of JAQVCX010000017.1, read as the reverse complement.
TCGTGTACTTATCCGTGAACTTATGTGGATCCAGCCCGAGATAAGAGTAATGGATAAAGAATAGAGGACCTCCCTTGGAGACACCCACTTTTAGGTTCTCCCCATAATAGGTATTGCCATTCGTATACATCTTACCATCTTCTACACGCCCCCAATCGGCACGGTATTCCTGCGCATACTCCTCCTGGCTAGCCCAGCCGCTATAATACATCTCCGGAGAGATTCCGTATTTCGGCCCCATGATAGCCAACAGATAGGTAATCATCGTCTCGTTCCAACCAATCAACTTATGATTGATCACCCATGCCTGATCCGGCGACCAGTGCCAATATAGATATGGACTGTCCTTGAACTGCTTATACCAGCTCCATTCCACGTTCTTCCACAGATTATCGATGCTCTTGCGGATTTGTTTCTCCTTGTCATCCGCTTGGTCGAAATATTGACGAGCTGTCAACAGTCCTTGGAATAAGAAAGAAGTCTCCACCAAGTCACCCCCATTATCTTTCGGGCCGAAGAAAGCGACCGTCTTCCCGGTTGCCCCATCGATAAAATGCGAGACAGCTCCATGGTATTTATCCGCTTTCTCCAAGAAAGAAGTGATTTTCAAGAAGCGCTGTACGCCCTCTTCCCGGGTGATAAATCCCCGTTCGATACCCGCCACGATCGCCATGACACCGAAACCGGAAGCCCCGGTAGCGATCATATCGTTCCGTCCGGGAATATTCTCACGGGCAAGACCGCTGTTCGGCTCCGCTCCCTCCCAATAATAACGGAAGTTCGCCTCCTGCACCATATCCAGCAATTGCTCGTCTGTCATGGGATAGGTAGTGGCCGAGACCGTTTGGGAATCGTTGGATTCATTCAGCGCATAATCCACGGCTGTCACCTTATAATAGGCTTTTTTACCAACCTCTCCCACGAAATCGGTATAGCGATCCATCCATGGTCGGCGGATAGCGACCGGCTGGTAAGTTATCCCGTCGAAAGAGCGGTAAACGCGATAGTATTTGATATCCCCCTTTGATTGAGGAATCCATTTGATATCGATATGGCGCTCATACGCCTTGGCTTCCTGCAAAACCGGAGCGTTCAAAGCGCTTACCGACGGAAGGGAAGCCGGCAAAAGCTCTATATCGTCCAGATAAATCGTATATTCATTTCCATCGGTCGTACCGGGACGAAGGGCTACTGCCGCCAATTTCTTGATATTCGTATCGTTCACGGCGTTTAATCCGAAATCCTTCAATGGGATGGATACAGAATGCCACACGCCGGGACGTGAATCTTTCAGATAGTTTCTCAGGTTTAGGTATTGGGTATATGTGCTGTCCGCATAACGAATAGCGATATTGGGAAGAGCGGCAGCATTCATTTTCTCTCCCAATCGCACTTGCATAGAGAGCGTAGAGGGCTCGCGGAAGAAGTCATTGCCACGAACCGGGCAATACTGTATCTCGCTATACCAATCTCCACCGGGAGCGGATACATAGGTAAGCTCCAAAGAATTACCGGGTGTGAAAGCGACAGAGCCGGCAACCGGAAGATGATGTCTCGCATTTTTAATCCAGGAAGGTGAGGTATATTTCGCTTGAGAATAAAAGTAATCCCCTTTCATCAAGCTATTCTCGAAGAAAACATAGTCGTAAGGCTTCTCCACCGCTTGCAAGCTGGCGGATAGTAAGAGAGTAGTTAGTAACGCGATGTGTTTCATGATGCTGATATTTATATAAATAAACGATATGATTTGAGAAAAAATAGGCGGTGCCAAACGGGTTGGCACCGCCTTGCCAAATTACAAAGGTCTAGTAAATATGTGAGAATCTTATTATTTCGCCGCTGTTGATCCGGCCTCAAGTTCCAAGTTCGGGTTCAAGTCGATCTGGTCTTGAGGTATCGGATAATATTCGCTCTGTCCTTTCACGAAGCCCGGAAGTTCTTGAGTGGCCTTATCGGAACGAACCAAGTCATAGAAACGTTCGCCCCACTCAACAGCCAACTCTACTTGACGCTCTTCTAAGATTTGATCAAGTGTAGCGCCAGAGATAGGAGCCATACCTGCACGCTTGCGAACCAAGTTCAACGGAGCGTCACCATTCTGTCCCTTACGAACCTTCGCCTCTGCGTTCATCAACAGGACATCTGCATAACGGAATACACGGATATTATTGTTGTCACCATAATCTGTACGCCCCGGAGTCATCTGGTTCTTCGGAGTATAAGCCTTACCATTGTAAGCGGTCGGCTCGCCCGGCTGAGCAGCGGGAACATAATCACCATCACGTGTCGTTGCGTCTGTCATCAAGAAAGTAGTCTCAGCACGCACAGTCTCTCCACGTTTAGCGAACAAGTCGCGGATCTTCTCAGTAGGCTCAATAAATGCCCATCCGGAGATAGGAGCCTCACCGCGAGGTCCTTGGAAAGCGAACCAACAATCTGTTCGAACGATATCACCACTACCATTACCAAAGTCAGTGAATTGATGCTCCAACAAGGACTCATTACATAACTTACCGGGGATCTTGAACAATTGATAGAAGTCAGGATAAAGTTCAAACTTACCACTATTAATGATATCCTCTGTCAATGTCAATACGTCATCCCACTCGTTATCATACATTTTCTGCTTAGCCTTCAACATCTCAGCGGTATATTTAGTAACCGCACCCGAATGCTCAGACTCATTCGGTCGGATAGCCGGCAAGTTGGCAATACAAAAATCCAACTCATCATAAATATACTTCTTGACATCCTCCTTCTTGCTCTTATAAACATTCAACTCCTGATTATCCAGCAAAAGAGGAACATCTCCAAATGCATTGACCAAATGGAAATAGGCCAAAGCTCGGAAGAAACGAACTTCCGCCGCATATTGCGTATTCAATCGCTTATCGCTATCATTCGTTAAATGCTGCGCATAATTTTCCAAAGACTCCAATGCTGAATTAATAAGCGTAACAACTTTGTAACGATCCGACCAAAGAGCATTCAACGCCCAGAAAGTGGCTAAACGATCATATTGAAATTCACTGGCATACTGGTATTCAATCTGGTCAGTAGGAGAACCTCCTTTATTCACGTCATCGCCGCGAACAATCATACAACCATAAGTAGACCAGCCAGCCAGATAATTACGAGACTGACCATACACACCAGAAACAGGCATATACATATTTGCTTTATTCGTATAATCGATGCCCCCCACCTCTACAGTATTCTCCGGAAGCTTGTCCAAGTAATCACTACAACCGGAAGTCACCAAAGAAAAGGCTAAAGGGATAGCCCATAAAATCTGTTTTTTTAATATATTTTTCATATACTTCTGATTAGCATTTGAAGATTAATAAATAATACGAAGACCTAACGTATAAGAAGATGCTAAAGGATATACACGCTCATCAAATCCATAAGAAGAAGAAGCAGTCTCACCTCGCTCGTTCTTGCTACCCATTTCCGGACTGAAGCTATTTGCCTTGAAAACAGTCAAAGGACGATCAGCGGTCAAGCTTAAACGAACACTTGGCATCTTGAACTTTCCGAATTCTTTCTTGGGGAACGTATAAGCTACTTGTACATTCTGAATACGGAAATAAGAGCCGTCTTCTACATAGAAAGAATTGAAATTAGCGATATTCCAAGGCTTTACAGAACCTTTCGCAGACATATATTCGTTCGTAGAACCCTCGCCCGTCCAACGATTCTCAAACTGATCTAAATCATAGTTCAGCTCTGAATGCCAACGGCGGTCACCACGTTTACGGTTTACAATTTGATTACCAGTTACACCTTGCATAACCATAGAGAAATCGAAATTCTTATACGAGAATCCTAAATTGATGCCGTAATTGAAATTCGGGATATAAGACCCCAATGCCACACGATCCTTATTATCAATCTTACCATCTTTATTCTGGTCAACATACTTGAGGTCTCCGGGTTCCAAACCATTCGCTACAGCAATCGGATCAGTAGCCCCCTCTGCGGCATTCTGGTAAACCCCCTCAACATCATATCCATAATAAGCGTTCAATTCGCCACCTACTTGAGAAATCGTACGGAATTCGGCGGAACCACCATATAAATAAGATAAACCATTCAAGTCTTTTACCTCATTGTGTAAAGTTGTCAAGTTTGCTCCGATGTAGTAAGAGAAATCTTTACCGATCTTATCCGACCAGTTAACAGACAACTCGACACCTGTATTCAAAATCTCACCTCTGTTACCTAACAAGTTACCTGCCCCCATTGGCAGAGGAGCGTTGATCACGGCATTTTGAGTCAAACGATAGTACCAGTCTGCCTCTACCGTCAAACGACTATTCAACGTACGAAAATCAAAACCGACATTCGTCTCATTCACGACTTCCCAACCTAACCAGCTGAAATAAGCTAAGTTCGTATAACCAGGAACAGCGCTTCCTCCAAATATACCAGAGGTGCCCATATTTTGCGTAATAGAAGCGAAGCCATCACTAGCCGCAACCTTGTCGTTACCTAACTTTCCCCAGCTCGCACGTAACTTCAAATAATCAACCCATTTCTGATCTTTCATGAATCCTTCCTCTGAAATATTCCAAGCAGCACCTATAGAAGGGAAATATCCCCATTTTTCTTGGTATTTGGAAGAGCCATCAGCACGCATTGTAGCAGACAATAAATATTTACCCTTATAATCATATGATATGCGACCGAACCAAGAAACTCCACGATAGGTCGTACCACCATCTCCTGTTTTACGTCCATCCGCATTACCTTGGTTTAAATAGTAATATTCCTCAAATCCATCCGGAACTCCCGTAGCTTCTCCCCATAGGTTACGCCAGTTCTCTTCACGTACGGATTGACCTACCATAGCAGTCAATCCATGATCGCCAAACGTATCCGTATAAGTCAATGTATTATCCACGATCCAACTGTGATAAATATCATTCGCCTTATTCAATTTAGAAGTAGAGTTCAACTGGGTTCCACCCACCAAATACTCCGGCGTATAAGCCCTTGTCTGAATAACATTGATATCTTGGCTGTAAGCCGTCTTAAAGAATAACTTATTCTCCGGCAAGAAGTCGAATTGCGCATAGAAAGAAGGCATTACGCGCAACATTGAGTTCTTGGAATCATAATACTCCGCTTGAGCGACCGGATTGTAGTAATACTCACTCAAACCGATTTGGGCAGGAGAAGCATACTTCGTAGGATACGAATTCAAAGAGCTATTTTCATCATATACAGGAATAATACCCGGTGTACGGAAAGCCGCTAACCAAACCTCTCCGTTTGGTAAATTTTGCGTAGAGTTACTCAAAACAACGTTAGCTCCTACTTTCAACCAATCAAAAGCCTTATAATCTGCTTTCGTGCGCAAATTGAAACGAGAGTAATCGTTCTTTGAATCCAAAATACCATCTTGATACAAATAAGAAGTTCCTACAGAATAGGTAGCTTTCTCCGTACCACCGGAAATATCCAAAGAATGATTGTGTGTTAAAGCGGTATGTAAGATCTCGTCATACCAATTTGTACTCGGAAGTGTCCCCCAAACATCCTTGGCGTTATTTACAACCGCTTGCAATGTCTCGTTCCCCATCTCACTGATCATGGTAGCGTATTGCTCACTATTAGTCATTTTCAATACATTTGTAGCCTTTTGAAAGCCAACATAACCATCATAAGTAACCGTAGCAGGACGATTCAGCGCTCCTTTCTTTGTCGTAACCAAGACTACGCCATTCGCCGCACGTACACCATAAATAGAAGCAGCTGACGCATCTTTTAAGATAGATAAATCCTGAATATCACTATTATTCAAGAAATCGATGTTATCGAAGAACATACCATCTACTACATATAATGGCTGGCTATCGGTATTCATAGAACCGATACCACGGATACGCACGGAAGGACCAGACCCCGGTTGACCGCTATTCGTAATCTGTACACCCGGAACTTTACCTTGCAAAGCACCCATCGGAGAAGAAGTAGCATGCTTCGTAATCTCGTCTGCTTTGATCACAGCGATAGGCGCTGTCAAATCTTTCGCTTTACTCGTACCGTAACCAATAACCACAACCTCTTCCAGGTTCTGTGTGTCCTCAGCTAACAATACATTCACAACATTTTTTCCGTTTACCGGAACCTCTTGAGTAGACATTCCTACATAACTATATACCAAAGTAGCATTCTTCGGCACATCATTTAATGTATAGTCTCCATCCATAGAGGTTATGGTACCGTTAGTCGTACCCTTCACCAAAACACTTACCCCGATCGCGGGGTATCCTGTGGCCTTTTCAGTTACCACACCGGTAACCGTCAGATTCTGCGCGAACAGGCTAGTCGCCGCAAGTAACAGGCATAAACAAAGCATTAATTTAGCTTTCATTCATTCTAGTTTTAAAGTTGAACATTTGTTTTTACACTCATTATTAAATTTGAGGCAAATGAACGCCTAAACCTAAAAAAAGGCAACTTTCTGTATACTTCAACACTACTGCAAGCCTTGCGCAGGTAGAATATGACTACTTTTTTACTACTGCATCACATGCTAACAACCTAATTATCAATTATGATGTATTTGTTAATTCAATAAGCGATCATTATATGTTCTTAAACACATTCCACAACATATAAGAAAACAAGTACCGGAAGTAGCTTGCCTGTCTGCATATATTCTCAATGGACTTGGATCATGAAATCCACCAAGCTTTGACCTTCGGGAAGATTCAGCTTTTTGCGTAAGCGATAACGTGCCGCCTCGATACCACGCACGGATAGATTTTGCATACGAGCCATATCCTTAGTCGGCATATTCAGACGTAGCAAGGCACATAAACGCAAGTCCCCCGGAGTTAAATCCGGATATCGCTCTTTTAGATTCGTGAAGAATTTTTCATGGATACGGTCGAAGTTCGTTTGGAAAATAGACCACTCATCCTCGCCCGATACATTCTCGTCGATCATGCGGATCAATTTCTCAAAGAATCGCTTTGTATAACTTCCGGTCAATTGTTGAGCCAGTATCTCCTTCTTCAAGCCTTCCAGGAAATCATTGTGAGAGATAACGGACAAGGTAGCGCTCGCCAACTCCTTGCTCTTATAAGTAAGATCATTCTCCAATTTCTCGTTTTCCAACTTGACGATCAATTGCTCTTGTGTTTTTAATTGCTCCTCTTGCAATCTCTTTTCTTCTTCGTTCGCCTTTTTCTCACGCATAACAATCCAAGTCGTATACATCCTTACAGATACAACGACTATGCATAGACATAAAGCGAAATAAATAATCAAAGCCCACCAAGAGCTATAAAACGGACGCTCCACCTTGAATGGATAAGATAACGAGGATAGTTCTTTTCCCCGATCATCCTTCACTACCGTATGTAACACGAAATTCCCATACGACAAATTAGAATAAGTCCGCCGAAAATCACCGGTCCCCTCTGTCCATTCACTCTCAAACCCATCCAATTTATAATATATATGAAAAGGACGACCACTATAATCGGGATACGAAAACTCAAAAACAATCGTATTATAACTATAGCTCAATGAGGATGCGCCGAAACTCGGCGCATCCTCTACCTTGCAAGGTAGAGGATTAAATTTGTTCTTGTGCCTATCATAAGCTCTAACCTGCGACAAGCCCAATGAGACTCGCACCGTATCCACATAGCTTCGGTGTCTATCATAACGAGCGATCCCCCCATTCAAACAGAAATAAGAGGTTCCATCTGAAGCCACATAAATATTTCCCCTATCCTCTATCGTAGGATTATCGAATAAGGTAAAAGGAATACGCAATTTCAAATGGAAACGCCCGGATTCATACCCTAACAATACATACTCCGAATTCCGGATAAACCAATACAAATCATTGTTCAAGGGAACAATGCGATAGGTGTCGCTCAACTCCGGGAAATCCTCATTCAATAGATTATAAGGAACGATCTTACCGGTCAAATCCTCATAGGTATAGAACTTGCGTCCATCCGAGAAAACAATGCGTCCACGTAATTTCATCACATTTATCGTACCACTTTCATTCTCGGGCTCCAGTTTTCCGATATACTCCATCTCTTTCACACTCCTCAAATCCTCATTCAAGCGAAGCCGATAGATTCCTTTATACATATGGCTAGCCCATATATTGCCGGTAGGGTCAACCTCAAACGATTTAATCAAATTAGAGAATCCTTCCACATTATGGCTAAACCGCCAACGATTAGTAACCATATCCCGAGTAAAAACACTGAGCGGACGATAAGACATCTGTAACAAGATCTCCTTCCCTTGGATAATGCATTTACGTAACACGGTTCCTCCCCCATTAGGCCCCGGTATCTGAGTCGCTCTCAATCCATCTACCAGCAAAGTTCCCTTATTATGTCCGGCTATCAACTGATTCCCGACATCAGAGATATACCAAGTCTGTTCTTGCGTATTGGGCACAAGCTTTGGATAGCTATCATTTCCGGACAACGCGTAAAGGCCCTGATTGGTCGCCAAATAAATTATGCCCTTCTCTATCACCATATCATGTACCATGCCGATCTGGGCCTCAAGCGGTTCATAAAAAGAAATCGGGGAGTTCATCCGTACTTGGGCGATGCCGTTATCCAAAGCTACCCATAAATTATCCGTGTTATCGGCGAACAACCTCAATACCGTATTATTAATCAAACCATTCTCGCGATTGATATGCCACAACTCCTCCCCTTTCTTATTAATAGCGACGATACCATTCGAGATTGTCCCAATGACATAAGTGGAGTCTTTCATCATAATTCCTCGGTTCGCTATCCCACCTTTCAAGATCTCAGCAGCCGGAATATCCCATGCCGACAATCTCTTATCTGTCTCATCATACAGATACAACCCCTTACGCGCCGAGACTAACAGCAATTTATCATCGAGAGGCAAAACAGATACAAAGGGATCATCCAACACATCCTTGGGTAATAATTCCGTGAATCGGCCACTGTCCATCCTACAAAAACCGCCATCCATAAACTGGATATATAAGTGATCGTCCAACGTGAAAATATACAGAGGTGGCAAATCGGGCTCACCCTTTCTCACTTTCTCCCCATCATATATAAAGAAATTGCGGAAGGATTGGAAATAAATCTCACCCTTATACTCATTAATCGTCCAGAACTCATCATTATTCAGGTAGACGTTCATATCAGACGAACTGAGTGAATGATAAACCAGATCATTATCCGCATCCCTCTCAAAATACCCGAACTCCTCGAAAGAGCCGACATAAATACGTCCGTGCTTTGATATATACAAAGCACGGACACCCATATTATTCGGTAATTTCACAAGATCCCAGTGAATGCCGTCAAATACCAAAAGCCCCCGGTTATTCCCGATATACATCTCTCCTCCCGGACCTTGGGAGACGGCCCAATTCTGGTTTCCCGCTTTGTAATCGCTTACAGGATAATTGATGATCTTAGGGATATAAGGAACCTTCGCATTCCCCGTCATACAAGACAACAAGGCAATGACGCAACAAATCAACATACGAACCGACGTCCTCTTAAATATCTCCCTCACGATGTAGTACAAAATGTTATGTACTACAAAAGTAAATAAAAAAACGTCACGTCACACCCTACTTCTCATAAACTCTCACATAATCAATTTCGAACACTTGGGGGAAAAGGGAGTCAGCGGATTTTCCCGGTTGGCAAGCTTTCTTTTAAGCGTATAGCATAGCCAGCCTAAACATGAAGAATTTCACATCAGACACCCCTCTTAACTGGCTTCGAAAAACTTTGATTTTAGCATTGAACGACTCCGCTGAAGCATTTGTCAATCGTTCTTCAAAATAATTTATGATGGTCGTACTATGGTTTGAAAAGGTATCAAGTACCTTGTTGAACTCCATATAGTCAAACTTTTCCACTTCATTGGGGAGTGTAATTCAAACTCTGTCTGGTTTCTATTTCTTTTAAATCTCTGCAAATATAATTTTTTCTTTTTGGATTTACAAATGCTTCTTAAGGCAGTTGTCGGATGTGTGCAAGGGCGGCGAGG
>JAQVCX010000119.1 GCA_028689545.1 Parabacteroides sp. | reverse complement strand
CGTCATTATAAAGCGGATGTCTTGCCGAACGATAAGGAGGAGTATATCCGTTCTTTGCAAACTGCCGGAAGGAAAGTGGCTATGGTAGGGGATGGTATCAACGACTCGCAAGCCTTGGCCCGTGCGGACGTGAGTATAGCGATGGGTAAGGGGACGGATATTGCCATGGATGTGGCGATGGTCACGTTGATTACCTCGGATTTGATGTTATTGCCGGATGCGATCCGCTTGTCGAAACGTACGGTTCGCTCGATCCATCAGAATTTGTTCTGGGCATTTATCTATAACTTGATCGGGATCCCATTGGCGGCGGGTATCTTATTCCCGGTAAGCGGCTTGTTACTGAACCCGATGTTGGCGAGCGCTGCGATGGCTTTCAGTTCCGTGTCGGTGGTATTAAACAGCTTACGGTTGAAATGGAGTAAACTTTAAATAATAAATAGAGATATGACAACATTAAAATTTAAGACAAACGCTAAATGTGGCGGATGCGTGGCGGTTATCGGCGCTAAGTTGAATAAATTAGTAAAAGAGGATGCTTGGTCGATCGACTTGAAATCCCCGGATAAGACATTGACTATAACGACCGATCTTCCGGCGGAGACTATTCTTTCCGCCGTATCGGAGGCCGGTTTCAAGGCCAGCGCCTTGTAGTCGTAACGATCGGATGGATGAGAAAACAAAGACAGACTCATGGTGAGGAAGTAGCGAATGTGCTGACGCATGGCGCGGGCATGTTGTTCGGTTTAACGGCGATTATCGTCTTGATGGTCGTCGGGGGGCGTACGGGTGATCCGTGGGTGATCGGTAGTTTCGTTGTTTATGCGTTGTGTATGACTTCCTCGTATGTGACATCTACCTTTTACCACGCCGCTTCCGATCCCAAGCGTAAATGCCAGTTGCGCCGTTGGGATCATAGCGCTATTTATTTGCATATCGCGGGTACTTATACGCCATTCACCTTGGTGGCTCTCCGCGACGAGGGTTTCTGGGGCTGGGGATTATTTATTACGGTATGGCTGGCGGCGGTTATCGGCGTATGGTTTAGTTTCCGCCGGATGAAGAAGAAGGATAATCTGAAAACGGTTTGTTATCTGCTGATGAGCTGGGTGGTGATTATCGCTTTCAAGCCTTTGATCGATGTTTTCCAGCGTACGGATTCGATGTATGTCTTATATTGGTTGATAGGAGGAGGCTTGTGCTATTCCTTGGGAACGATTTTCTTCTTTCTGGATAAATATAAATATATGCATTCCGCATGGCATCTATTCGTCCTCGGGGGAACGGTTTGCCATTTTATAGCGATCTATAATTTGGCGTAAGGAGAAACAAAGAGGAGGTGTGCCATATCGTGAATTATGCACACCTCCTCTTTAACATATTTTAGGCGGGGTGTCTCCCCCGGGCGGGTGAGCCTGTCTAACTAGCGTTAGTGACCGTGGCTAACTCGGGCGGGTGAGACCTCCTCCCCCGGGCGAGTTAGGAGATCTCCCCCGGGCGGGGCTGTCCGAAAACATTTTGCCAGCTATCAGGCTTTTATTCTTGTCCTTCCGGATGTTGTTTCTTGTATTTCCAACTCTGATAACGCAATATCGCAATACCGACAATTCCTACTACGATTAAAAAGCTAAACAACATTACTGCTGGTTCCATCTTTACCTCCTTATTCTTTATATGATTCAAATCCCATAATTAACATGATGACTGTAGATACGATTCCTAGTATCAGTATTAATACCTTATCTTCCGTGAAATCCAATAAAGTGCTTAATACCACTCCTGCGAAAACCAACTTGGCTATGTCTATGAAAAAGTCTCCAAGCTTTTCTTTGAGGGATATCGTTTCTGATCTCTCTAATTTCTTCATAATTTTTGATTTTGATTAGTTTGTATTCCCGTGCAAATATAGGGAATCTTTTATGATATTCAAATATAGAAGGCGGATTATAAAAATTATAATCCGCTGAAATCAATCCCATTGAAGAGCAAAGAGGGGATTCGCCAGCTGGAAGATAGGCGGGGGTCGTTTCCTACTTCCGCCAGGTTACTCCATAAGGTGAGCATATTGCCCGTGGCGTTCATCTCGGAGATTGGTTGGGATAGCTTGCCTTTCTCGATCAAGAAACCTTCCACGCCATACGAGAAATCGCCGGTCGTACTATTGCAGTTTCCCCCGTTGAAGCCGGTCACCAATATTCCCTTGTCGATAGAGGCGATCAATCCATCCATATCCTTATCGCCATTTCGCATGGTAAGAATAGAGGGAGAGCCGATCGTTTGCTTCATGCCCATCTTGTTGGCGGAGTATGTATCGATATAATACGTCTTCAATATACCCTGCTCGAATACCGGAAGATGATTCGTGGCGACACCCTCGCCGTCGAAATAACGTGCGCCGGAAGCCTTTACCAAATGAGGCTCATCGATCAAGGTCATCTTGTCGCTCGCTATCTTTTGGTCGATCTTATCCAATAGGAAAGAGTTCTTTTGCTGGATGGAGGAACCGTAAATGGCCCCGATTACCGGAGAAAGCAGGTGGCTGGAGTTCATGTTGTCCACGATCATGGTATATTTACCGGATGCCACTTTCCGCTGTCCCAGTTTACGAAGCACCCGTTCCAGCGCTTTCGTGCCGATACCGGTCTTCACCAGCTCGTCATAATACAAGGAAGAGTCGTACCAATAAGACTCGGGACGGGCGTCGCCCTCCCCACGGATACTGACACTCCCCACCAAGCCATAGGAAGAGCCGGAAGCCTCGCCTTCGAAACCGTTGCTGGCTACCATATATTTAAAGTCCTTCTCGTCGCTGTAGGAAGAGTTGGCGGAGATGATCCGGTCGTCCTTGCCCATGATCTCCTCGCAGACGCTCATAGCCAGCGCTACCTTATCGTCCGGTTGCACGGAGTCGAAGTCCGGGTCGATCAATCGCAAGTCCGCCGCCCCGCCCTTATAATATAAGGAAGCGTCCGGTAGCGTGCGGGCCTTGTCCTCGGCGAGGAAACGAGTGGCGGCGATGCCATCCTTGATGAACTTCTCCAGCTCTTTCTTATCCAAGCGATTGGTAGAGTAGGAGCCGTAACGGCCATCCACGAACAGATGAATCACCATGCTATTCTCGGATGCCTGTTGCAGACGGTCTATTTTCATATCCCGTATCTCAAACGAACTGCTGGAGCCATTGTAAAGCGTGACGCGTGAAGACTGGCAACCATTCTTCAAGGCATATTCCATGGCCCATTGGGCTAATCTCTTATTCTCGTCTGTTATCATATTAGTTTTCTCCTCCTACTGTAAGTTTGCTGACTAAGGCCGACGGCATACCGCAGGTCACCGGGCAAGACTGTCCATCCTTACCACAGGTCCATGTGCCGTTGTCCATTTTATAATTATTACCCACCATCGTGATATCCGCCAACGCTTTCGGGCCGTTACCGATGATATTGATATCCTTGATCGGTTGGGTGAGCTTGCCGTTCTCTATCAAGTACCCATCCTTCACGAAGAAGGTGAAATCGCCCGCGCCGATCTGTACCTGCCCGTTCGTGAAATTGGCGGCATAGATACCTTTCTTTACGGTAGAGATGATCTCCTCTTCCGTCACGTTGCCCGCCTCCATATAAGTGGCACGCATACGGGGGATCGGCATCTGGCGGAAAGACTCCCGGCGGCCATTGCCCGTGGAAGGGATACCATAATGCTTGGCGCTGATACGATCGTGCAGATAACTGGTCAAGACGCCCTCCCGCACGATGTAGGTCTTTTGTCCGTCCACGCCCTCGTCGTCGATATTGACCGAGCCCCGGTTGAAAGGAATCGTGCCGTCGTCTACCACGTTGATATGCTCGTTGCAAACTTTCTTGTTCAGTTGGTCGGAGAAGATAGAGGTGTTCTTACGGTTGAAATCCGCCTCGAAGGCATGTCCGATCGCCTCGTGCAATAAGATGCCAGAGCCACCCGCGCCCATGACGACGGGCATTTCCCCGCCTTTCGGCTTGATCGCCTGAAATAAGATAGAGGTCTTATCCACCGCTTCCTGGGCAAGCTCGTTGATCAGGTCGTCTGTCAGGAATTCCGCTCCCATGCGGAAAGCCCGTGCGGCGTACGAGTTCTCGATCTTCCCGTTATCCTCCATGATGCAGACGGCGCTCAGGGCGCTCATCGGGCGATAATCGTAATAAATCTGCCCTTCCGAGTTGCAGAATAAGATATGGGAGGTCGTGTCTCCCAAAGAGGCCATCACCTTGGTGACCCGCTTGTCCTTGGCGAAGATCTGATCGTTCAGTTTCTGCAAGAAAGGCATCTTGTCGTTGATGGCGATCTCGTCCCAAGGTGTTTGTACGCTATAGAAATTATTCGTATGCTTTTGTTCCGTCAAGTTGATAGGTACGGTATTCGCCGATCCGGTGGCGATCCGTGCGGCCGTACGAGCCGCCTTCAGCATCTCGTCGAGGGTGACGTTTTCCACGTAGGCATATCCCGTTTGGTCGCCCGCCAATACACGTACGCCCATTCCGTAATCGATGTTAGACGAGGCACGGTTTACGGCACCATCCTGCAACCCTACGTTGTTCCTGTATGAATGCTCGAAAAACAAGTCGGCGTAGTCCCCGCCTTTCTCCAAGGCTGCCGCCAATACTTTCCTCAAATCTTCCTCACTCACCTTGAAATAATTCATGGCGAATGAAATACCGGCTGCTTTATCACTCTCACTACCGGTGCAACTTCCTAATAGGGAAGGAGCCGCTAATGTCCCAAGCATAACCATACCTCCTGTTTTAATGAAATCACGTCTGTTAATATTCATGTTGTTGTTGTTTTGCCCAATCCATCACGTTCGCGGGTGGACGTTGATTCAATAACTCTTTTTTCATAAAGTCCATGTAAGGAGCTACATGCTTAAAGAATTTCTTGTATCCCTTACAAAGATAATTTAATCCCGGCTCTCCATTCGGCGTATGGAGGAACCGGTTCTTCGGGCACTCCCCATGGCAAGCGAAAAGATATTCGCATTCTTTGCACCCGGTAGGGAGCTTATCTTCTTTATCCGTTCCAAACTTTTGTTGTACCGGACTGTACATCATCTCCGTCAATGTCTTTGTCTGGATATTCCCGAGCTTGTATTCCGGGAACACGAAATGGTCGCAAGCGTATACGTCGCCATTGAACTCCATTACCCCGGCGTGACCGCAATGGCGGGCCAAGGAGCAGACCCCGGGTTGCTCGCCTACCCAGTTCGCCAAGGTGGAATCGAATAGTTGGATGTAGAACTTGCCGACATCCTCTTTCAGCCACTCGTCGAACAAGGCGCAAAGGAAATCCCCCCATTTTTCGCTATCTACCGAGAACGGGGCTAGCTCGATCGCCGCGTCTTGTTCCTCGGGAGAAGATAGCTTGGTGCCTTCCGTGTGCCGGCCGATACGCTCCACGATCGGGGCGAATTGGATGAAACGGCAATCCAGTTTCTTGAAGAAATTATAGAATTCCAGCGGATAATCCACGTTATAATCGTTCACGACGGCCATGGCGTTATATTCTACCCCATGTTTTTTCAGCAACTCGATTCCCTTCATTACCTTATAGAAAGAGGGGAGTCCCTGCCGGTTCCTGCGGTACTCGTCGTGAAACTCTTGCGGGCCGTCGATAGATACGCCCACCAGGAAATTGTTTTCCTTGAAGAATCGGCACCACTCATCGGTCAATAGGGTTCCATTCGTCTGGATGCAGTTGTCTATTTGCCGCCCTCCCGCGTATTTGCGCTGTAGCTCCAAGGCTTTTTTATAGAAGCTGATGGGCCGCATCAGTGTCTCGCCTCCATGCCACGTGAACAAGACTTCCTGCATGGTCTGGCATTCCATGTATTCCTTGATAAACCTCTCCAGGATCTGATCCGTCATGATGTGATTCTTGATATCCGGATAAAACTTGCTTTTCTCCAGATAATAGCAATATTCACATGCCAGGTTGCATACAGAACCGACCGGTTTCAACATGATGTAAACCGGCTTAGCGAAAGGGGAAATATAAGGACTATTCATGGTATACTATTAGATGTTAGATTTCTATTTTAATTCGAACTCGCTAAGTACAATCTTTTGTTTTAGCTCGCTGAATGCTTGATCCGATTTGGTCAGCGTACGGAATGTATATTTATCCCCGTACGCGGAAAGTACCTTTTCCATCTCATTTTCGCCGATCAGGAAATAACCTTTGGCGGGTGTTTCTTTATCGAAGTCATGGAAGATATTTCCCATATAGAAGTTTAAACCGTACAGATTCCGGTAAATCCGGAGGTTGTTTACGACGTATATATTCTCTTTATTCAATGGATACTCCTCAAGGATACGCTCGGCGAAAACACGGCAAGAATCTCCTTCACGAATACCTCTCATGATGACTCCGTCGATTAATAGATTAATCGAGAACGTCAAGGCTATCGTGGCGTAGAGAATCTTGATGTTTATTTTCTTGAACATCTGGTAATAGACCGTTCCTAATATCAATAGATTTATGAGGATAATACAGATCGTAAGCGCACTGGGGTGGACCAATACTTTTGCTACCATTTGTACCGTGTCCAGGGTGGATGCGTTTTGCGTATATTGACCTACGATGCCAACCGGATCAATAACCCCGAATACCGTAAGCAAGATCGCTATCAGGATGACGCTTACTACGGAAGCTAAGAAGGCGGCGAATACCCGGGTTACTTTCGTGCGGTATTCTGTAATATATAAGGTATACTGAGCCAAGAACAAGGCGATGAACGGATAAGCCGGCATTAAATAGACGCTTCGTTTACTGGAAGGGATCGAATAGAAGAAAAGGATGCCGACTAAAGCGACCAAACTAAATAAACGGACTTTTTCCATGGAGCGGACGCGTTTCCACGTATTCTTTAAGATCTCTTTAATAGGTTGCCCGGGCTTGCTAAGCTTCAGCCCGAATAAAGAGAAGAAAAAGAAAATAGTCCAAGGGATAAAGCCTGCCGCTAGCGTCATGAAATTATACCAAACGCCATTCTCGTGCCCTAGGTCATAGGAGATCTCAGGGGTGTTTAAGTGCAAGAAACGAGAGAAATTCTCCGCTAATACGACATTGAGGAACTCATCTCCTCCTTGCTTCCACGCGGCGATATACCACAGCATCGGCAGGAATAAAGAGGAAATTCCCGCATATAATAAAGCCTTGAATATCGTAAGATAGCTATATTTGCCCAACATTAATAAATAAACGCCGAATACGAACAGGGGCAAGACTACGCCTACCGGTCCTTTGGTAAGCACCGCGCATCCTAATAATAAAGGTATGAATACGGGAAGGCCTTTCAGCTCCAATTTGTCTTCCCATCGATATAGCTGGAAGAGCCCTATGACGATGAAAGTAGTGAGCAACATATCCACCCGGGTCGTCATGGCCGCTCGATGTATCTCTACGCAGGTGACCAATAGGAGGGTCGCTATGAATGCCTCCTGGAACTTTACGATTCGTTTGCCGAAAAAGACCAGTACGAACCCGATCAAGGAAATAAAGGCTAAAGTGGATGGCAAGCGCGAGGTGAACTCGGAGACATATCCTTGCGGATAGGAGAAGGCCGCCATTAACCAATGCGCCATCGGTGGCTTAAAAGCGAACTCGTTCGCGTAAGATTGTGGCAAGACCCAATTACCCGTCTCAAGCATGGAGATCGCTACGGCCGCTTCCCGGGGTTCCCCCTTGGTGGAAAAGTCGCCGAGGCCAATCCATGGCAGCACGGATATAATACAGATTACTACCATCATGGTTACCGGCTTTTGCAAGTAAAGATATTGAAGTGTAGGTGTACGCATATGACAATTAATATAAAGGGCTTTGACCCATTAAAGTTATAAAACAGTTTGCAAAAGAACAATATTTTATGGACTTTTCCTCCATTTTATGGAATTTTTTATGTGCCCAGTGAATGTTTAATAGCCTTTCGTATCGCTTCCGCATCCTCCTTGTTTTCCTTCAATATAGAAAGGATGAGGTTTAAATAACTCTCCTTGTTGCTGATACCGCAGATCGCGCAGAGGCGGCTCTGGGGTAACATCCCTTTTTGGTTATAAACACGGAGGATGCTTTTATAGTTCTCTGTTTCTATATAAGACTCGAACTCTTCTTTTATATTTCTGTATATTTCTTCCGCGTGGATGTTTAGGCGGATACTCTCTACGTGTTCGGCTAATTGCTCCACCGTCGTTATCTTACGGTCTACGGTAGTCTCCAGCTTTTTACGGACTTGGTGCTTGGCATGAAGGATCACTTGCGAGTCCAGCTCTTTCTGGAACAGCCGCACTACGTTCTCTTTCACTTGCTTGAATACGTCATCCGGATCTTTCATCAGCCGTTTGGCTACCGTCTTGATCACGTCTTCTATCATCAGCAGGTTCTCTACCTCCGCCACGTCTGGCACGTAAATATGTTGTTCCCGCAGGTAGTCTATCTCGCCTTGCGTACGCCTGTCACGGTCTACGATGCCTTTACTATCTAATGTATGGAAGTCTTTCAGCTGGCCGAACGCCTTGGTCGTCTCGATCACTTTTTGGCAACCCCCCAGCGGTTTCACCAAATAGTCGGGGAAGATGAAGGGATAAAGCTTGCTGTCGATGCTGTTCATGTCGGTCCCCTCGATAAACAAGATAGGTTTCCGGCTGCCGAGTATTTCCATATATACTTCTTCCGGGAAACTTTCGTTGCTCTCGATCAACTCGTAATCCCATACGGAATGATCGGCGTCGTAAGAACGAATCCAGATCCGTTTGCTGTCGGAGCGGGAAGTGGCGAAATCGATGTCGTGCGTGAGATAGACAAACGTGCAGTCCGGGCGTATCGCCTCGATCTCGTCCCAAAGCTGGTTCTTTATGGAGTTGTGGAGGAGGGTTTCCGGTTCTTCTATCACGAGCAAGGCGTTCGGGCATGCGCATAACACGGCGCCGATCAAGTAAAATACCAATTTCTCGCTATCGCTCATGCGTCCGGCCGTGTAAGAATTTGAATCGCGCCCCGTGGATACAAGCTCGATAAACCCCGACTTCCGTATCAGGCGATTATGCGGGAACATCTTCTCCCAGATCGCTTGTATGGTATCGATCTTGGTGATCGGGGGATTTACCTCGCCGTCGGTCTTGCAGGCTTCCTTGAAATTGACCGCCGCCTCGAATTCCTCGCTCTGGAGCTGCAAGATCAGTTTCTCGTATTCGGAAATACGTGGCATGAACAGTCGTTCCTTGATCATAGACTGTAAACGCGCGAATTCATTGGAGGCCGATAATTTGGATTCGTCATCGCTGATGAATAAGGCATGTATGCCGGATATTCTTTTCGCCTGACCCGCGTATCTTTCCAATAAATCTCTGCCAAAAGAGCTTTTCCCCGCACCATTCGCTCCGATCACGACTGCTATTTTCGTGTCTAGCATGATGGGTTGTGTCACGTTGACTTTCGTTGGGAGTGTTAGTTCCATACATGTTATTGATTAGTTTTTCAAAGATACGCTTTTTCTTTGAAAGTTCGCGGGATACCTGAAAAAATAAAGCACCTTTCCCGAAACATCCTTAAAAGACGGGAAAGGTGCTTTTATTAAAACCCTAGCAGAGTTTTTTCTTATTTGCTCTTCTCTAAGATAACGCGAGCAAGGCGAGCTTGTATTTGCATTAATGTGTTAACATCCTCGCT
>JAQVCX010000016.1 GCA_028689545.1 Parabacteroides sp. | reverse complement strand
CGAGGATGTTGCTGATAACGTCGAGGAGGGAGTGTGCTGACGTCCTGACGTACCCCAGGTATTCGCGCTGTTTCTCGTCGAGGGGGGTGACGCCGAGCAGATCGAGGAAGCCGATCACGCTGTTCAGTATGGAATGCATCGTTTACATGGGGAAGACCGACGTGGAACGCCAACATGCCAACGTGCAGAAGATGGAGATGCTAGGCGCTACCGTCGTGCCCGTGACCTCGGGAAACATGACCTTGAAAGATGCCACGAACGAGGCGATCCGTGACTGGTGCTGCCATCCCTCGGATACGTATTATATCATCGGCTCCACGGTAGGGCCCCATCCTTACCCGGATATGGTAGCCCGCTTGCAATCCGTTATCAGCGAGGAGATCAAGAAGCAACTGCTGGAGAAGGAAGGAAGGGATCACCCGGATTACCTGGTCGCTTGCGTAGGCGGGGGAAGCAACGCCGCCGGTACGATCTATCATTTCGTGGACGACGAGCGGGTGAAGATCGTCTTGGCCGAGGCCGGCGGCAAGGGCATCCACTCCGGCATGAGCGCCGCCACGATCCAATTGGGCAAGGAGGGCATTATCCACGGGGCACGTACCTTGGTGATGCAGAACGAGGACGGGCAGATAGAGGAACCGTATTCTGTCTCCGCGGGCTTGGATTACCCGGGTATCGGCCCGATCCACGCGAACCTCTCCGTAAAACACCGCGCGCAAATCCTGGCTGTCGATGACGACGAGGCGTTGGAGGCCGCTTTCGAGTTGACCCGCCTGGAAGGAATCATCCCGGCCTTGGAAAGCGCCCATGCCTTGGGAGCCTTGGCCAAGGTTAGCTTCAAGCCGGAAGACGTGGTGGTACTGACCGTCTCCGGCCGTGGCGATAAAGATATGGACACCTACATTAATTATAAACTATCATGAACTATTCTTTTAAAACGATAAGCAAGAAGGTGATGGGCGACCTTCATACTCCCGTAAGCATCTATCTGAAGGTGCGGGATATTTACCCGGAATCGGCTCTGTTGGAAAGCTCGGACTTCCACGGAAACGAGAATAGCCTTTCCTATATAGCGCTCCGCCCCTTGGCGAGCATCGGTATCAACAACGGGGAATGTACGGCGACCTTCCCGGACGAGACCCGTGAGGTTACTCCGCTCACCGAGACCTACAACGTACCCGAGGCGATGAACGCTTTCCTCGGCCGCTTCAAGGTGGAGGGAGCGAACAAGGAGGTCTGCGGGTTATTCGGCTACACGGCTTTCGACGCCGTCCGTTACTTCGAGAACATCCCGGTCATGGAAGTGCATCACGAGGAGAACGATGCCCCCGATATGCTATACCTATTATATAAGTACGTTCTCGTATTCAACCATTTCAAGAATGAGCTGACGCTGGTGGAGATGGTTCAAGAGGGCGAGGACAGCGGATTGGAAGAGATCCTTACGCTAATAGAGAACCGCAACTTCGCCTCCTACAACTTCCAGACGGCAGGCCCCGAGACCTCCCCGATCACCGGCGAGGAATACAAGGCGATGGTCCGCCAAGGCATCAAGCACTGCCTCAGGGGGGATGTCTTCCAGATCGTATTGAGCCGTCGCTTCGAGCAGCCGTTCCGGGGAGACGATTTCAAGGTGTACCGGGCTCTTCGCAGCGTCAATCCCTCTCCTTACCTGTTCTATTTCGACTTCGGGGGTTTCCGTATCTTCGGCTCTTCCCCCGAGACGCATTGCAAGGTAACGGGCGGACACGCCAGCATCGACCCGATCGCCGGAACCGCTTTCCGTACCGGGAATATTGAGGTAGACAAGCAGCGTACCGAGGCCCTGCTAGCCGACCCCAAGGAGAACGCCGAGCACGTGATGCTGGTAGACCTCGCCCGCAACGACCTAAGCCGCAACGCCCACGACGTGCAAGTGGATTTCTATAAGGAGGTACAATACTATAGCCACGTCATCCACCTCGTATCCCGTGTGAGCGGCGAGATCAACGCCGATAGCGACCCGGTAAAGACCTACGTCGATACCTTCCCCGCCGGCACGTTGAGCGGAGCCCCCAAAGTACGGGCCATGCAACTGATCACCGACATCGAGCATCACAACCGGGGCGCTTACGGCGGCTGTATCGGCTTCATCGGTCTGGACGGCGACTTGAACCAAGCGATCACGATCCGTACCTTCGTCAGCCGTGGCAACGTCCTGTATTATCAGGCGGGAGCCGGAATCGTGGCGAAGAGCAACGATGAGCGTGAACTGCAAGAGGTAAATAACAAGTTGGGCGCCTTGAAGAAGGCGATAGACTTGGCGGAGAAATTAATCAACTGATTATCTAGTTGTCAAATTAACCAACTAATTATCCAGTTGTAAAATTAGTCAACCAATTAGCCAGTTGTAAAATTAATCAACCAATTAGCCAGTTGTAGAGACGGGGCGTGCCCCGTCTCCCACAGTCCGATAGTATTTTAAGTTACCATTTTGAGAGGATGAGACGGGGCACGCCCCGTCTCTACAACAACAACAACAACAATATATATAAAATGAAGATATTATTATTCGATAATTACGATTCCTTCACCTATAACTTATTACATATATTGAAGGAACTGGGTGCGGACGTAGAGGTACACCGCAACGACAAGATCTCCTTGGATGAGGTAGAGCGTTTCGATAAGATCGTATTATCCCCGGGACCGGGCATCCCCGAGGAAGCCGGCATCCTCCTTCCCTTGATCCGCCGGTATGCCCCGACAAAGAGCATCCTAGGTGTTTGCCTAGGCGAGCAGGCCATCGGCGAGGCGTTCGGGGCGACGTTGATCAATCTCACCGAGGTGCATCACGGCGTTTGCTCCGATATACGGATTGTCGCCAAGGATCCTATCTTCGAGGGATTGGAGCCGGGCATGCGTGTAGGGCGTTATCATTCGTGGGTCGTATCGAAGGAAAACTTCCCGGATTGCCTGGAGATCACGGCGGTAGATACGGAAGAGGGACAGATCATGGGCTTGCGCCATCGGGAGTACGACGTGCGGGGTATCCAGTTCCATCCGGAATCCGTATTGACACCAAAAGGGAAGAAGATTATAGAGAACTGGTTGAAACTATAATTACCTCCTAAGGAATTATAGTTTCTCTATGAAGAAATACAACTAAACTGCAATAACTTTTCATTCAAGGCATTACAAATATGAAGCAAATATTATACAGATTATTCGAACACCAATATCTGGGCCGGGAAGAAGCCCGGAATATCCTTCAAAATATAGCGGAGGGACGCTACAACGATTCCCAGATCGCCAGTCTGATCACCGTATTCCTGATGCGCAGTATCTCCGTAGAGGAGTTGACCGGATTCCGGGAGGCTTTGCTGGAGATGCGTGTACCGGTAGATTTAAGCGAATATAAGCCGATCGATATCGTAGGTACCGGAGGCGACGGGAAGAACACGTTCAACATCAGCACTTGCTCTTGTTTCGTGGTGGCCGGTGCCGGTTACAACGTCGTGAAGCACGGCAACTACGGGGCTACCTCGGTGAGCGGTGCCAGCAACGTGATGGAGCAACACGGCGTGAGGTTCACGAACGATATCGATAAACTACGTACCTCCATGGATACCTGCCATATCGCCTACCTCCACACGCCCCTGTTCAACCCGGCGCTGAAAGCGGTCGCCCCAGTACGGAAGAGCCTCGGCGTGCGCAGTTTCTTCAATATGCTCGGCCCGCTGGTCAATCCGGCCATGCCTGCCTACCAATTGCTGGGCGTATATAACCTCCCGCTACTCCGCCTATATAATTATACGTATCAAGAGAGCGGTACCCGCTTCGCCGTGGTGCATAGCCTGGACGGTTACGATGAGATCTCCCTCACGGCCGATTTCAAGGTAGCCATGCCGGAGAAAGAGAAGCTTTATACCCCGGAGATGCTCGGGTTCAAACGTTGCGCGGAAGCCGACCTCGACGGCGGCGAGACCCCGGAGGAAGCGGCCCGTATCTTCGACGCCGTATTAGCGAACACGGCTACCGAGGCCCAAAAGAGCTGCGTGATCGCCAACTCCGCCTTCGCTATCCAAGTGATTTGCCCGGAGAAGAAGATAGAGGAGTGTATCGCCGAGGCACGCGAATCATTGGAAAGCGGAAAAGCATTGGCCACATTCCGCAAATTTATAACTTTGAACGCATAATATGGCACACAGAAGACACAGAGCACACGGAAGACACGGATAAGAATATTATTCCGTATAAATCCGTGTTGTCCGTGTGCTCCGTGTCATCCGTGTGCCATGCTACATGAATATATATAATATGAAAAAGGACATCTTACAAGATATTATCGCCAATAAGCGCATCGAGGTAGCCCGGCAGAAACAGGCCGTGAGCTTGCAGACCTTATTGGCTCTGGGTAGCGACCGTATGGAGCGCGACACCCGTTCCATGCGTGCGGCGTTGGAATCATCCTCCTCCGGGATCATCGCCGAGTTCAAACGCAGAAGCCCCTCCAAAGGCTGGTTGCATCCGGGAGCGAATATCGCCGACGTGGTGCCCGCTTACGAGGCCGGAGGCGCTTCCGCCTGCTCGATCCTTACGGACGGGGATTTCTTCGGGGGTTCCCTACGCGATCTGCGGAAAGCTCGCGGATTGGTGGACCTGCCCCTGCTCCGCAAGGACTTTATCATCGATACCTACCAGCTCTTCCAAGCACGGGTGATGGGTGCCGACGCGGTCTTGTTGATCGCCGCCGCCCTTACCCAAGAGGAATGCCGGATACTGGCCGAGACCGCTCATAGCCTGCAATTGGAAGTCTTGCTAGAGGTCCATAGCGAGGACGAGCTCAAGTATCTGAACACGGATATCGATATGCTCGGCGTGAACAACCGCAACCTCGGCACCTTCCATACGGACGTAAACAACTCCTTCCAGTTGGTCGATAAGATGCGGGGCTTCTCCCCTCTTTTAGTGTCCGAGAGCGGAATCTCCGAGACCGATACCGTACGCCAATTACGTGAGGCCGGTTTCCGTGGCTTCCTGATCGGAGAGACCTTCATGAAAACCGAGAGGCCGGGTGATACCCTAGCCGACTTTATAGGAGGACTGGCATGATCATCAAGGTATGCGGAATGCGGGAACCTCAGAATATCCGGGAAGTAGCCGCCCTAGCCATCAACTGGATCGGCCTCATCTTCTACAAGCGCTCCCCGCGCTTTGTCGGGCAAAGCCCAACGAAGCAGTTGACAGCGGACAGTGGACAGTGGACAGTTAATACCGACGCGGAGCAACTGTCAACTGTCAACAGTCAACTGTCCACTAAGAAAGTCGGTGTTTTCGTCAACGCTACCATCGAGTCCATGATGGAGAAAGCCTCCGCCTACAGGCTGGACTATCTTCAACTTCACGGCAACGAATCGCCGGAAACCTGCCACACCCTACAGAAAAGAGGTTACTCCCTGATCAAAGCCTTCCCGATCGCCTCCAAAGAGGATTTCGAGAAGACCCAAGAGTACGAGGGGCGAGTAGATTATTTCCTTTTCGATACCAAAGGCGAAAGCTACGGAGGCTCGGGCAAACGTTTCGATTGGTCTATACTGGCCGACTATAAAGGAGAGACTCCCTTCTTACTCAGCGGAGGCATCTGTCCGGAAAGCGCAGAGGCGATCCGGAACTTCCGGCATCCCCGGTTCGCAGGCATCGACCTAAACAGTGGTTTCGAGATCGAGCCGGGATTGAAAGACATCGATAAACTAAAGGATTTCATCCAACAAGTTTCACATCCAGCAGTAGAGACGGGGCACGCCCCGTCTCCCACCGACTGATCGTATTTTTAAGTTACCATTTTGAGGGGATGAGACGGGGCACGCCCCGTCTCTACAACCTAGAATTATAAAATAGAATTCAAAATGAATCGCATCACAAACTTATTCCAGACAAAGAAAGACGGGATACTCTCCGTCTATTTCACCGCCGGCTATCCGAACTTAAACGATACGGCAAGTATCCTAAAGGCTTTACAGGCTAAAGGTATCCACATGGTAGAGGTAGGAATCCCCTTCTCCGACCCGATGGCAGACGGCCCTGTCATTCAAGAGGCCGCCACGCAAGCGTTGCGTAACGGGATGTCACTCCACCTCCTATTCGAGCAATTGAAAGAGATCCGGAGCGAAGTACAGATCCCGATCATACTGATGGGCTACCTGAACCCCATCATGCAATACGGCTTCGAGAGATTCTGCGAGAGTTGCGTAGAGGCCGGCGTAGACGGAATGATCATCCCCGACCTGCCTTATGCCGATTATATCGCCGACTACAAGGAGACGGCCAATCGCCATGACCTGAAAATGATCATGCTGATCACCCCCGAGACCTCCGAGGAACGGATCCGGCTGATCGATGCCCATACCAGCGGATTTATCTATATGGTATCCAGCGCCGCCACGACCGGAGCGCAGCAAGACTTCAACGAGCAGAAGCAAGCCTATTTCCGCCGTATCAACGCCATGGGCTTGAATAATCCCCGCCTGGTAGGTTTCGGCATCAGCAACAAGGCTACTTATGAGGCGGCGGCGGCCAACTCCTCCGGTGGCATCATCGGCAGTAAGTTCGTGCAGTTGCTAAAGAGCGAGTCTACTCCCGCCGAGGCGGTCGATCAGTTGCTGGAAGCCCTAAAACAATAGGACCCGCCTTATTCCTTTCAGACGCGTTCGTCCATACAAACCGCAAGGGGCGAGATCCGCCCGCCCTCCCACATCACGACATGGGAGGGCGGGCAGACCTCGCCCCTACGACGAATATATCTTATTACTATATCATACACCTACATATTCGCCCGGACCCGGCTCAACGTCTCCGGCGTCATCAGCAAATAGGAGGCGATGTAAGACAAGGGGGCACGCTGCACGATCTCGGGATGTTCTTTCAATAAGCGGGCATAACGCTCGTTAGCCGTCTCGAAACGCAGGAAGTCCGCCTTCCGTTGAGACAGGATCAGCGAATTCTCCAACAGGCGGCGATACATGAGCTCTATCTCGTAATCCTCGGCGCACAACGCCAACAAAGGATCGTGAGGAATGCCATACAATACCGTATTCTCCAAGGCCTCCACCAACAGATTGGCGGGACGCTGGCGCAAGAAACTCTCGATGCAGATGAAGATGTTGTCCTCGCTGGCGAAATGCTCGGTAAGCTCTTTCTTGTTCTTATAGTAATATTGGCGGATCATTCCCTTATAGACATACCCGAGTTGCGTACAGACCTCCCCTTCGCTCAGAAACATATCACCTTTCCTCAACTCCCTTCGAATCAAGATCGAGGCCAGTTTCTCCACGGCTTCCTCACGGAGTAGAA
The DNA here is from genome assembly GCA_028689545.1 of Parabacteroides sp. Lineage (GTDB taxonomy): Bacteria > Bacteroidota > Bacteroidia > Bacteroidales > Tannerellaceae > Parabacteroides. The sequence continues at coordinate 37,653 of JAQVCX010000016.1, read as the reverse complement.
TCGATTGAGCCGCGATCCTGCGAGCTATAAATATCGCTGTATCCATATTAACGGTTGTTTTTGTTTGTTTCCGCGAACTTACGAAATAAATGGGACTTGATTTTCGTCAAGGCCCCTTTTATTTCATCCAATAGGTTGTAGAGACGGGGCGTTCCCCGTCTCCCACCGACTGATCGTATTTTAAGTTACCATTTAGAGGGGATGAGACGGGGCACGCCCCGTCTCTACGACTGTCAACTATTTATACTCTTGCCAGCTCTTGATGCGGATATCATCCAGGCTCAAGGTGCAGAAGGCTTGGATGAATGCGCTCGCCAGGCGGGCGTTGGTGATCAGCGGGATATTCAGGTCGATGGCGGCACGGCGGATCTTGTAGCCGTTGTCCAGCTCGCCGGCGGACAGGTCGCGGGGGATGTTCACCACCATATCAATCCGCTTCTCGTGAAGCATCTTAAGCGCTTGCGGCTCCCCTGGCTCGCTCGGCCAATAGACCAAGGTGCTCGGTATGCCATTCTCCGCCAAGAAACGGTGCGTACCGCCCGTGGCGAATAGGTTGTAGCCTTTCGCGGCCAACATCTTAGCGGCATCCAGCATGGCTACCTTCTGCTTCGGCGTACCGGTGGAGAGGAGGATGTTCTTCTCCGGGATCCGTTGGCCGACAGCGAGCATACTGGTCAAGACTGCCTCGGAGACATCGTCGCCCAGGCAACCCACCTCGCCCGTGGAAGCCATATCGACCCCTAATACCGGATCGGCTTTCTGCAAGCGGTTGAAGGAGAACTGGGAGGCCTTGATACCCACGTAATCCAGATCGAACTCGTTCTTATTGGGCTTCTCTACCGGCAAGCCTAGCATGACACGGGTGGCCAGCTCGATGAAGTTTATCTTCAGCACCTTGCTCACGAACGGGAAGGAGCGGCTGGCTCGAAGATTGCACTCTATCACCTTGATCTCATTGCCTTTCGCCAGGTATTGGATGTTGAACGGGCCGGAGATATTCAGCTCCTTGGCGATCCGCTTGCTGATGCGCTTGATGCGGCGAACCGTCTCCACGTATAGCTTCTGCGACGGGAACTGGATCGTAGCGTCGCCGGAATGAACGCCGGCGAACTCGATATGCTCCGAGATGGCGTACATCACGATCTCGCCATGATCGGCCACGGCATCCATCTCCACCTCCTTGGCGTGCTCGATGAACTGGCTTACCACCACCGGGTGCTTCTTGCTGACGTTAGCGGCCAGTTTCAAGAAACGCTCCAGCTCCTCTTGGTTGGAGCAGACGTTCATGGCGGCGCCGCTCAGCACATAGCTCGGGCGGACCAATACGGGGAAGCCTACCTCCCGCACGAAGCCGTTGATATCCTCCATGGAAGAAAGCTCTTTCCAGCGGGGCTGGTCCACGCCGATGCGGTCTAGCATGGCGGAGAACTTCTCGCGGTCCTCGGCATTATCGATGCTCTTGGCGGAGGTGCCGAGGATGTTCACGTGCTGCTCGTCCAGACGCATCGCCAGGTTATTCGGGATCTGGCCGCCGGTGGAGACGATCACGCCGTGCGGGTTCTCCAGCTCAAGGATATCCATCACACGCTCGAAGGTGAGCTCGTCGAAGTAAAGGCGGTCGCACATATCGTAGTCGGTAGACACCGTCTCGGGATTGTAGTTGATCATCACGGAGCGGTAGCCCTCCTTGCGGATCGTATTCAAGGCCTGCACGCCACACCAGTCGAACTCCACCGAGCTACCGATGCGGTAAGCGCCGGAACCCAGCACGACGATGGAGCGATGATCGCCCAGGTAGGTCACGTCGTTTTCCGTGCCGCTATACGTCAGGTACAGGTAATTGGTCTGCGCCGGATACTCGGCTCCCAGGGTATCGATCTGTTTCACCACCGGAAGGATGCCGTGCTCCTTGCGGAACTGGCGGACCAGCATCATGCCCTTCTCCACGTCCCCGTCGAGGCCGATCGCACGGGCGACCTGAAAGTCGGAAAATCCCTGCTGCTTCGCACGGCGGAGCAAGGGGATTTTATCAGTGGACAGTGGACAGTGGACAGTGGACAGTTGCTTCGCGTCGGCATCAATTGTCAACTTTCCACTGTCAACTGTCAACTCGTGAAGCTCCTTGGAGGTCTGCATGATTCCGTATAGCTTTTGCAGGAACCAGCGGTCTATCTTGGTAAGCTCATGGATCTGGTCTACCGTATAACCGGCGCGGAAGGCCTTCGAGATGACGAAGATACGGCGGTCGGTAGGCTCGTGCAGGGCCTTGTCGATGTCCTCGATCACCAGCTCCTTGTTCTCCACGAAACCGTGCATACCCTGCCCGATCATGCGCAGGCCCTTCTGGATAGCCTCCTCGAAGGTGCGTCCGATGGCCATCACCTCGCCGACGGACTTCATGCTGGAGCCCAACTCGCGAGCCACGCCGTGGAACTTGCCCAAGTCCCAGCGGGGGATCTTGCAGACCACGTAGTCGAGGGCCGGCTCAAAGAAAGCGCTGGTCGTCTTCGTCACGGAGTTCTTCAGGTCGAACAAGCCGTAGCCCAAGCCCAGCTTGGCGGCCACGAAAGCCAGCGGGTAGCCGGTCGCCTTCGATGCCAAGGCGGAGGAGCGGCTCAAGCGGGCGTTCACCTCGATCACGCGGTAGTCCTCGCTCTCGGGATCGTAAGCGTATTGCACGTTGCACTCGCCCACGATACCGATATGGCGGATGATGCGGATGGCCAGCTCGCGCAGCTTATGGTAGTCCGTATTGCTCAAGGTCTGCGAGGGGGCGATCACGATAGACTCTCCGGTATGGATTCCCAGCGGGTCGAAATTCTCCATGTTACATACCGTGACGCAGTTGTCGAAGCGGTCGCGTACCACCTCGTACTCCACCTCTTTCCAGCCCTTCAAGCTCTTCTCCACCAATACTTGCGGAGAGAAAGAGAAGGCCTTCTCCACCAACACGTCCAGCTCCTCCTCATTGTCGCAGAAGCCGGAGCCCAGGCCTCCCAGCGCGTAAGCGGCGCGGACGATGACCGGATAGCCCAGCTCAGCGGCGGCACGGCGAGCGTCAGCCACGTTCTCCACGGCCTCGCTCTGGATCGTCTTCACGTCGATCTCATCCAGCTTGCGCACGAACAGCTCCCGGTCCTCGGTATCCATGATAGCCTGCACGGGCGTACCCAGCACCCTCACGCCATACTTCTCCAGCACGCCGCTTTGGTAAAGGGCCACGCCACAGTTTAGCGCCGTCTGCCCGCCGAAAGCGAGCAAGATGCCTTCCGGACGCTCCTTCTCGATCACCTTCTCCACAAAAAAAGGAGTGACGGGCAGGAAATAAACCGTGTCCGCAACTCCTTCCGAGGTCTGTACCGTGGCGATATTCGGGTTGATCAATACCGTTTGGATCCCCTCTTCCTTAATAGCCTTCAGGGCTTGGCTGCCAGAATAATCAAACTCGCCCGCCTCGCCAATCTTCAAGGCGCCGGAACCGAGTATCAGGACTTTCTTTATATCTTCTTTCATTGCTTTATTCTACCGTTTTATTCATTAACATATTTTAGGCGCGACGACTCCCCCGGGCGGGGGAGGGTGTCTAACCAGGCCGGGGGAGACGGGCTAACTCGGACGGGGGAGACAGGCTCACTCGGACGAGGGAGACAGACTAACCCGGTAAGGTTACGTACCGCGGATCTCCCGGGTGATTACAAGAGATCGACAAACCTGTCGAACATGAACTCCGTATCCAGCGGCCCGCTGCAAGCCTCGGGATGGAACTGGGAGGAGAAGAAAGGCTTCGTCTTATGGCGGATCCCCTCGTTCGTGCCGTCGTTCATATTGACAAACAGCGGCTCCCACTCCTCGCCCAGCGTATCGTTGTCCACGGCGTAGCCATGGTTCTGCGAGGTGATAAAGCATTTCTCCGTGCCCACCATGCGTACCGGCTGGTTGTGGCTGCGATGGCCGTACTTCAACTTATAGATAGAGGCGCCGCCGGCCTTCGCCAGCAGCTGATTGCCCATGCAGATACCGCAAATCGGCTTATCCCCGGAAAGCGCCTTACGGATATTCCGCACGGCGGCCTTGCAGGTATCCGGATCGCCCGGGCCGTTGCTGATGAACAAGCCATCGTATTCGAGCTGGTTGAAGTCGTAGTCCCAAGGCACACGGATCACCGCCACGCCGCGCTTCAAGAGGCAACGGATGATGTTGTGCTTCACGCCGCAGTCCAAGAGGACGACACGCTTCGCTAGTGGACAGTCGCTAGCGGGCAAGCGACCGTTATCGGCCTCCACCAAAGGAAAGCTCCGGCTCGTGCCGTCGGGGAGGTAGCGAATGATCTCCTTGCACGATACCCGATCCACGTAGTTCACGTCTTCGTAGTTGACAGTTGAAAGTGGACAGTGGACAGTTTGCTTCGCGCTCGTATCAACTGTCAACTCTCCACTGTCTACTGTCAACTCTCCTCTCATCACGCCATGCTCGCGCAATTTCTTCGTCAACGCACGGGTATCGATACCGTATATGCCCGGTATCTTCTCCTCCTTCAGCCAGTCGCCCAAGCTGCACTGGGCGTTCCAGTGGCTATACTCGGGGCTGTAGTCGCTCACGATAATCGCCTCGGCGTGTATCTTCTCGCTCTCCATAAATGTAGCGATCCCGTTCGGCCCGAACGTGCGGGGAGGCACGCCGTAGTTACCCACGAGCGGATAAGTCAACACCATCAACTGGCCCGCGTACGAAGGGTCCGTCAAGCTCTCCGGATATCCGGTCATGGCGGTATTGAACACGACCTCGCCGGCCACCGGCCTCTCATAGCCGAAAGAGTAGCCACGGAAGACGGTACCGTCGTCTAACATCAAAGTTGCTGTCTTCATAAAAAACTTCGTTTTTTAGGTGACAGTTGACAGGTGACAGTTGACAGTTAAAATGCCGCTTAGCGCAACTGTCACCTGTCAACTATCAACTGATTAAATATTCTTCTTCCATATAGTGAATAAAAGCCTCGTTCACTAACCGAGTCCCGCCCGGCGTCGGGTAATCGCCGGAGAAATACCAGTCGCCCGGATGATCGGGGCAAGAGGCATGCAAGCCCTCCAAGGTCTGGTAGACGATCTCCACCTTCGCCTTAGTTCCGGCCGGTGTAAGCAGCTCCACCATCTTGGCGGAAATCTCCTCGTCCGTAAATGGGGCGTAGATCTCCTTGACGCAATTGACAGTTGAGAGTTGCTTCGCGTCCCCATTAACTGTCAACTGTCCACTGTCAACTCTCAACTCGTTCTTCGCTTTCTGGTAAGCTTCCAAGATCACGTGTTCCATCCCCCGCTCACGCAGCAGGGCCACCGCGGCCTTGAAGGCGATGAACTCGTTCATCCGGGACATATCGATGCCGTAATAATCCGGGTAACGTACCTGCGGAGAAGAGCTCACGATCACGATCTTCCGGGGATGCAAGCGATCCAAGATACCGATGATACTCTGCCGCAAGGTAGTGCCCCGCACGATGCTATCATCTATCACAACCAAGTTGTCGACAAAAGGTTCGATGCTTCCGTACGTAATATCGTAGACGTGCGCCGCCAAGTCGTTCCGGCTGTTGCCCTCGGCGATGAAGGTGCGCAATTTTATATCCTTTATGGCCACCTTCTCCGCCCGGATGCGCATGGAGAGGATTTGCTCCAGCTCCTCCTCCCTGAGCAGGTGGCTGCGGTCGGCTATCCATTCCTTTTTCAGCTTATTCAAGTAGTTGTTCAATCCCTCCTGCATGCCGAAGTAAGCGACCTCGGCCGTATTCGGGATAAAGGAGAAGACGGTATGGTTCAAGTCGTAATCCACCGCTTTCAAGATCGGGTGCACCAGGTTATTCCCCAGTCGTTTCCTTTCCTTATATATATCCACGTCGCTACCCCGCGAGAAGTAGATACGCTCGAAGGAGCAAGCCTTGTTCTCCTTCGGCTCCACGATCTGTGAGGTATGCCACTCGCCTTTCTTGTTGACGAGTATCGCCTCTCCCCTTCCCAGCTCCTTGATATCCTCCACGTGGACGTTCATCACCGTCTGTATGACCGGCCGCTCCGACGCGAGCACGATAATCTCGTCATCCGCGTAATAGAAGGCCGGACGGATCCCCCACGGGTCTCGCACGCTGAACGACTCGCCGCTGCCGGTGATACCGCAGATCACGAACCCGCCATCCCACACCGGGGCACAGCGTCTCAGCACGTTCGACAAATCCACCTGCTCCTCGATGGCATGCGTGATGTCCATCCCTCTCAATCCTTCCGCCTCGCACTTTTGGTACAGGCGCTCCACCTCCCGGTCCAGCCGGTGTCCCAGCTGCTCCAGCATGATATACGTATCGGAATATTTCCGGGGATGCTGGCCGATCGCCGTGATCTCCTCGAATACCTCATGAACATTTGTCAGGTTGAAATTCCCGCAAATGGCGAGGTTCTTGGCACGCCAGTTATTGCGTCGTAAAAAGGGATGGATGTAAGAGATACCGGACTTCCCGGTGGTACTGTAACGGAGGTGGCCCATATAAAGCTCTCCGGCGAAAGGTAGGTTGGCTTTGGCGAATAACGGATCGTTGAGTTGCTCGGGGGTTAAATCCTTGTAGTGTTCGTGAACCGCGGCAAATATCTCGGTAATAGCTCCGGTCCCGATGGCCCGTTCACGGAACATATATTCCTCTCCGGCATTTGCCTCCAACTTCACGCAGGCTAAACCCGCTCCTTCCTGCCCTCGGTTATGCTGCTTTTCCATCAGCAAATAGAGCTTGTTCAGTCCATACATCCAGCTACCGTACTTTTGGTGATAATACTCCAAGGGTTTCAGTAACCGGACCATGGCAACGCCACACTCGTGCTTCAATACTTCCATAGTAGAATCAACTTTTTGATTTTGCCGCAAAGATACAGACAATCCCTAACATATTGCTCAAACAAGCCTAAAAATAACTGACACTTTCACGGAATAAATGTTTTTATCAGACGTTTAGTTAACAAAGCTTTCACTTTATAAGCAAAAGGGCGGGTTTTGTTTTCAATCCATAATGAGGGGATGAAGGAGAAGGGAGACATCCTGTTTTCGGGGATACATTACATTCTCATCCCTAAATCAAAACATCAGCTTTTTTCCCTATATTTGCCAATAAAAACATTACAGACAAATGAAAAAGAACACACTATCGACTTATCCCTCCGCGGAAGCAATATTCCGTTTATTCAAGCAACTCAACCGCGTGCCGCGTCCGTCGTGGCACGAAGAGAAAGCAGCAGAATTCCTGACGCGGTTCGCCGCCTCGCACCCCGGGCTACAAGCTACCGTCGACGAACACCTCTGCGTCGTCATCCGTAAATCCGCTACTCCGGGCTACGAACAAGCACCCGGCATCGTATTACTCAACCACATGGACATGGTCTGCGTGGCAGAAGAAGGTAAGACGTTTGACCCGCTGAACGACCCCATCGAATCGTACATCGACAACGGATGGCTGAAAGCAAGAGGTACGTCCTTGGGAGCAGACAATGGCATCGGACTCTCCATGGCGCTGGCAGTGCTGGAAAATGACGACATCGTACACGGTCCGCTGGAGTGTATCTTCACCACCAACGAAGAAGACGGCATGACGGGAGCCGTCTCTCTCTCACCCGACTGCCTCAAAGGACGCCTCATCATCAATCTCGATTCGGAAGATTATGATGTAGTCACCGTGGGGGCTGCGGCCGCTTATCTACAGTTTTCCACACTCCCATTCAGCAAAGCGACACCGGCATCCGGTGATATTTGCTTCCACCTCCGCCTCAAAGGCGGCAAAGGAGGACATGCCGGCGTAGACATCCACAAGGGAAGAATCAATGCTAACAAGTTGTTGGGAGAATTTCTGTATCAAGCAAACCAGAAATACGGAATACGGCTTACCTGCTTCAACGGAGGCGAAGCCAACAACTCCATTGCCGCCAATGCGGAAGCCGCGGTTTGCATTCCGGCTTCGCATGAAGAACCCTTCATGCAGGACTTTGAGCTTTTCGCGGCAGAACAACAAGCTGCTTACCAAGATACAGACCCAGACATCCGCTTCACTATCCGTAAAGCGCCTCTGCCCGAAAGCGTCATCTGCCGCAAAGCCTCCGACGGTCTGCTACAATGCCTGCACGCAACCCCCTTCGGTGTATTGAAAATGAGTGAAGTGATGGAGGACACCGTAGAGACCTCCCACAACATCGGCATGATAAAGACGAATGAAGAGGATATTTTCATTTCCAACTTCACCCGCAGTTTCATTGATGCTAAAGGCATTGAGGAGGGTACCCGCATCCGGCAACTATATGACGAGGCGGGAGCACAAACCGAAGTAGTAATGTCGGCTCCGGGATGGGTATCAGACCTCTCTTCCGAACTGCTGGCACAGACCGACCGCTCGTTCCTCAACGTTCTGGGCTTCACGCCGAAGAAGGTAGCCATGCACTTCGCTCTTGAAGCGGGTTACTTTGTCCAAAAGTTCCCCGGTTGCCAAATGGTGTCAATCGGGCCTAAGATAGTGGAACCGCATTCCGTTACCGAACGAGTGAACATACAGACGGTGGAGGATATATGGAAGGTGTTGGTATATATGCTTTATGAATTGGCTCAAAACAAAGGTTAACTAAGAACCAAAAAAGGCGGACCAACCGGTCCGCCTTTATAAATCTCTATTTCTTGGTTATTTCAGTCCTCTATTCTTCAGCAACGGATCCGTACCCGGTTCCTTGCCACGGAAGTTCTTGTACATATCCATAGCGTCGTCGATACCGCCCGGGGTCAGGACATATTTACGGAATTTATCGGCGCATTCCTGATTGAAGATATCGCCGGTTTCCTTGAATGCCTCGAAAGCGTCGCAATCCAATACCTCGGCCCAGATGTAGCTATAATAGCCGGCGGTGTAGCCGCCACCCATCGTATGGTTGAAGTAAGTCGTGCGGTAACGGGAAAGGATTTGTTTCAGCAAACCACGACGACCTAACGTCTGTTGCTCAAAATCCATCACGTTCAAGTTGGCCGGGACATTATTCGTCTGGTCAACGAACTTGATCACTTTCTTGTCCGCCGCGTCACCACTGATCGCATGGAAATCCATATCCAGATAAGAAGCCGCCAGATACTCTGTCGTAGCGAAGCCCTGTCCGTACTTACCGCTCTTATCCAATTTCTCGATCAACTCCGCCGGGATCACCTCACCGGTCTGGTAATGCTTAGCGTACACCTTCAATACTTCCGGCTCGAATACCCAATGCTCCATAACCTGTGAAGGCAACTCCACGAAATCACGAGGAACACTAGAAACCCCGGAGTAATGCACGTCACGGAACAAGCCGTGCAAACCATGACCGAACTCATGGAACAATGTATTCGCCTCATCGGCACTCAACAACGCAGGTTGTCCCGGAGCCGGCTGGCTAAAGTTACAAACGATCGTTACGACCGGAGCCACACGCTTGCCATCCTTATAAGCCTGCGGACGATAGGAACCGCACCATGCGCCACCACGTTTGCTGGCACGAGGGAAGAAGTCGAAATAAATAACGCCTAAATGAGAGCCATCCTTATCCTTGCACTCAAAAGCCTGCGCTTCCGGATAAGGCAACGGGATATTACGGATCGGGGTGAACGTGATACCATATAACTTATTAGCTACATAGAAAGCGCCCTCGCGAACATTATCCAGCTTCAAGTAAGGACGAACCTCGTTCTCGTCCAAATTGAATTTAGCCTTCTTGGCCTTCTCGAAATAATAACGCCAATCCCAGCCCTCGGCCTCGAAGTTTCCGCCTTCTTTCTTGATCTCGGCGTTGATATCGGACAATTCCTCTTTCGCTTTCGCCAAAGCCGGCTTCCAAACCTCGTCTAGCAATTGATAGACCTTATCCGAGCTTTTCGCCATACGATCCTCCAACACGAAAGAAGCGTAATCATCATAGCCCATCAACTTCGCTTTCGCCAAACGAGCGGCCACCAAATCACGAACCACTTCCTTGTTATCGCTATCGTTATTATTATTACCCCGGTTGATATAAGCGTTGAACATCTTCTCACGCAATTCACGTTTATCGGAATATTGCAAGAACGGCATCACGCTCGGATTTTGCAAGGTAAATACCCATTTACCTTCCATACCGGCATCCTTGGCCGCTTGAGCGGCGTTAGCGATCAAGGTCTCGGGCAGGCCGGAAAGATCCTCCTGCTTGTCGATCACCAATTTGAAAGCGTTTGTCTCTTTCAGCATATTCTGTCCGAAAGTAAGCTGCAGCATGGAAAGCTTGCTATTCAACTCACGCAATTTCGCCTGATCCTCAGCGGAAAGATTAGCGCCACCCCGAACGAAATCCTTATAAGTCTCCTCCAACAACTTCATTTGCTCCTTATCGAGACCCTGCTCATCCTTCTTATCGTATACAGCCTTCACACGAGCGAACAATTTCGGGTTCAAGTTGATGTCATCACCATATTTTGACAATAACGGCGACATCTCACGGCTTAACGCCTGCATCTCATCATTCGTATTCACGCTATTCTGTCCACCGAAAACGATCTGGACCTTGCGAAGCAACGCACCCTGCTCATCCAAAGCCACGATCGTATTCTCGAACGTCGGCTCCTCCGGGTTATTCACGATCGCCTCGATCTCCTTACGTCCCTCTTCCATGCCTTGCAAGATAGCGGGTTTATAGTGCTCGAACTTGATTTGATCAAAAGGTGGAACTCCAAACAGGGTCGTATATTCCGTAAAGAACGGGTTCTCCCCCTCCACGGTCTTCTTCTCGGAAGTACCGCAGGCAGTAAGCATAACGGCTAATCCGGCTGCCATAATTAATTGTTTCATCTTGATAATGTATGATTTATAATTTATAATTTATGAATTATGAATTGTGATGGATTATGAATCATGGACTTTAAATCATAAATCATAAATCACAATTCATAAATCTTCTCATTTCAGTCCTCTATTCTCCAACAACGGATCGATACTAGGTTGTTTGCCACGGAAATTCACGTACATATCCATAGCGTCGTCGATACCGCCCGGGGTCAGTACGTATGTACGGAATTTAGAGGCAACCTCTGGGTTGAAGATGTCGCCCGTCTCCTTATAAGCTTGGAAAGCGTCGCAATCCAACACTTCCGCCCAGATATAGCTATAATAGCCGGCGGTATATCCACCTTCCATCGTATGTCCGAAATAAGTGGAGCGATAGCGAGACGGTATCTGACGGATCAGACCCCGATCGCCCAAGACCTTCGCCTCAAATTTCTCGATATCCAAATCGGCGGGGATCTCTTTCAATACATGGTAATCCATATCCAGATAAGAGGCGGCCAGATACTCCGTCGTAGCGAAGCCTTGTCCATACTTGCCACTCTTGATCATCTTGTCTACAAGAGCTTGCGGAATGACCTCGCCGGTCTGGTAATGTTTAGCGTACACTTTCAATACCTCTGGCTCTACGGCCCAATGCTCATCCACTTGCGAAGGTAGCTCCACGAAGTCACGAGGCACGTCGGACACACCCAGATAATGAACGTCGCAGAACAAACCGTGCAGGGCATGACCAAACTCATGGAATACGGTTTCAGTCCCGTCGGCCGTCAAAAGCGCCGGTTGTCCCTCCGCCGGTTTACTGAAATTAAATACGGTAGTAACCACCGGAGCTACCCGTTTCCCCTCTTTATATGTTTGTGAGCGGTAACCGCCGCACCATGCGCCACTTCCTTTGCCCGGGCGGGTAAAGAAATCCATATACAGCACACCCAGATGCGTACCCTCTTTATCCTTGCACTCGAAAGCGAGAGCGTCGGGGTCCGGCTTTGGGATGTCCTTGATCTCGGTAAACGTGATGCCATATAACTTATTGGCTACATAGAAGATACCCTCACGTACATGTCCCAACTCAAAATAAGGGCGCATCTCGTTCTCGTCCAAGTTATATTTCGCTTTCTTGGCTTTCTCGAAATAATAACGCCAATCCCAGCCCTCGGCCTCGAAGTTACCGCCTTCCTTCTTGATCTCAGCGTTGATATCGGCCAATTCCTCTTTCGCTTTCGCCAAGGCGGACGGCCAGACCTTATCGAGCAAGTCGTACACGTTCTTCTCGTTCTTCGCCATATTCTCTTCCAATACGAAAGCGGCATAATCCTCATATCCCATCAATTGGGCTTTCTCCAGACGAACGGCAACCAACTGCTTAACGATCTCTTTGTTATCATTCTCATTATTATTATTGCCCCGATTCGTATACGCCTTGAAAATCTTCTCACGCAAATCACGCTTATCGGCGTATTGAAGGAAAGGCATCACGCTCGGATTATGAAGGGTAAACACCCACTTACCCTCCTGACCATTCTCCTTGGCCGTTTGCGCCGCCTTGACGATCACGTCCTCCGGCAGGCCGGATAAGTCTTCTTTATGATCGATCACTAATTGGAAAGCGTTGGTCTCTTTCAAGGTATTCTGTCCGAAAGTAAGTTGGAGCATGGATATTTTCTCGTTCAGCTCACGCAACGTCGACTGCTTATCCTCCGGCAGATTGGCTCCTCCGCGAACAAAGCTTTTATAGGTTTCCTCCAGCAGCTTCTTCTGTTCCTTATCCAGATGGAAGCTCGCTTGATTCTCATATACGGATTTCACCCGGGCAAAAAGCTTGGGATTTAGACTGATATCATCCGAATGCTTGGATAAAAGGGGATAAAGCTCACGTTCGAGTTCTTGGATCTCGTCCGTGGTATTCACACTGGATTGACCACCAAAGGCATACATTACTTTAGTAAGCAACTCGCCACTTTGGTCTAAGGCCACGATCGTATTCTCAAAAGTTGGCGCATCCGGATTTACCACGATCGCCTTGATCTCCTTCGATTGCTCTTCCATGCCTTGCAAAAGAGCCGGCTTGTAGTGAGCCACCTCTATTTGATCAAACGGAGGCACCCCGAACGGTGTCGTATACTCCGCGAAAAACGGATTGGGTGTAGCGCCTTCCGCTACATCGCTTTTCTTTGGGGAGGAACAAGCTCCCAAAATAACCGCCAAACCTGCGGCCATAAGCGTTTTATTCATACCATTGTTATATTAGAATTACAATGGACAAAGATAACGAAGTTTTGCGTTACAATTCTCTTTCAAATTGTTATTATTTAGAATCAAAAAAAAGATTTTCACAATTCATAAAAGGACAAAGGCCTTTAAAGTTATATGCATATTCAAAACCTCGATAAGGAAATTGTTGTTTTAATAAGAACAGTTCACTGATTTTAGCAAGATTAACGCAAGAAATAAACATGAATCGAATTTGTAGTCTTTTTGGTATTCGGTATCCCATCATACAGGGAGGGATGGTTTGGTGTAGTGGTTGGCGGCTGGCTTCAGCGGTTAGTAACGCCGGTGGATTAGGGTTGATCGGGTCAGGATCCATGCATCCGGAAGTGCTGCGGGAACATATCCGTAAATGCGAGGCGGCGACCGACAAGCCTTTTGGCGTGAATGTCCCGCTGATGTACCCGGAAATCGATACCTTGATGCGGATATTGGTGGAGGAAAAGGTGAAGATCGTATTTACCTCCGCCGGCAACCCGAAAACATGGACAAAGTACTTGAAGGATCATGGCATGACAGTCGTTCACGTGGTAAGTAGCTCCAAATTCGCCACGAAATGCGAGGAGGCTGGAGTGCATGCCATCGTTGCCGAAGGCTTCGAGGCCGGTGGGCACAACGGACGGGAGGAAACAACCACGATGTGCCTGATCCCCGCTGTCCGGAAAGCGACCTCTCTCCCCCTTTTGGCGGCAGGAGGTATCGGAAACGGTCAAGCGATGCTAGCGGCACTCGCTCTAGGGGCCGATGGCGTACAGATAGGTACTCGTTTCGCCCTGACCAAAGAAAGCTCGGCGCACGAGAATTTCAAGCAATTATGCTTGAGCCTGAAAGAAGGAGATACGAGGCTATTATTGAAGAAACTGTCCCCTACCCGTCTGGCAAAAGGCGATTTCGCCGCGGCAGTGGAAGAGGCGGAAGCCCAGGGAGCGTCCGTGGAAGAATTACGTGAGCTATTAGGCAAGGGACGCGCCAAGAAAGGGATCTTCGAGGGCGACTTAAAGGAAGGTGAGCTAGAGATCGGACAAGTAGCGTCTCTATTCCGGGAAGAATTATCCGTGGAAGAGGTGATGAAAGAGTTGATCCGGGATTTCAACTCATCCCTAGAAAACATCAAATCCAATCATTTCGAATAATTCGCATCCTATTCCCCTATTTATAGTAAATCCGACAGGTCTCCAGTTGAGACCTATCGGATTTTATTTACAATTTGTATTTATACAATTGCGCCATTACCTTTTGATACTGATTTTGCAATTGCAGGTAATTTTGTACGCTTTGGTAATAGGTCGTTACATCCACGAAATACTCGATCATGGAAATTTGCCCGGCCTGTATCGCCTTGTTCAGTAAGACCAAGCTGTTCTGCCTTTTCAGCACGTCCTTATATTCATCGATGGATTTCTTTAAGGAGACAGACTGGTCATACAACTGGCGCAACCCATTCTCTACCGTGAAAGCGGCACTCTCCAACCGCATCTCGGTATAACGGGTCTGCGCCTTCGCCTGTTTCACGTTATTACGATTCGAGAACAACGGGATGCTGACACCTACCAAGAAACCATTGTAACGCTCTCCACCCGAGGCGGGATTCATACGATACCCCAACTCAAAGCTAGGCAAGCCTTTCGCCTTATTCACGCTCAACTGGCGGAGGGCTGTCGCTTGGTCGCTACGCAAGGTCTGTAAGTCCGGATCGGACTGTATCGCCTCCGCCCGCAACTCATCGAAGGAAAGCACATCCTTCTCCGGCAAGGCATAGACCGTATCGGTAAACCCGATAGCGATACCGCCATTCAGCGTAGCCAGTTCCTGCGACTTGGCAAGGCGAGCAGTCTCGTTCATCCGGGCCTCCGTCCGGACGTTCAACAATTCCAGATCGATCTTGTTGGTCTCAAGGATATTCGCGTCTCCCTTTTCCAGACGAGTCGCATACAAAGCGGAAAGTTGCTCAGCGTTCTTGAGACGGATATCCAAGAGGCTCTTCTGCTGGTTCAATAGCACCAAATCCAGGCAAATCTCTTTCACCTGCAACAAGATTTGCTGGCGAAAAGCCATCCCCTGGCGATCCAATCCCGCTGATTTCGCCTTCGTCAACTTATGCTTCTGGACATACACCGACGGGAAATCAAAGCTTTGCGAAGCCACGAACTCGCCAGTGAATCCCATCCCTTCTTTATTCCCCCAAAAATGCGAATAAGAGACCGATGGGTCCGGCAAATTATTATCCAACTTCGCCTCCAACTTCTGCGATTGGATCATCTGGCTGTTCGCCTGTAAATCCTTATTGTTCGCCTCCACGCTCCGGAGCACGTCCTCTATAGCAGTCTGGGCGGAAAGGCCGCCTGTCAATACAGACAAGGCGGCTATTATTATATATGATTTCATAAAACTTATTCTTTATTCTTGTTCATTATCAGGTAAACAATCGGGATGATGAATCCGTTTAAGAACGTAGATGTTAGCAAACCACCCAAAATCACCGTCGCCATCGGGCTCTGGATCTCATTTCCGGGAAGATTGCCATTCAACGCCAACGGGATCAACGCCAAGGCGGAGCTCAACGCCGTCATCAAGATCGGGTTCAAACGGTCTAAAGAGCCTTGTATCACGGACTCACGCAAGCTCATTCCTTCTCCCCGCAAATGCGTATAGTGGCTGATCAGCAACATACCGTTTCGGGTAGCGATACCGAACAAGGAAATGAAACCGATAATCGCCGGGATACTGATCTCGCCGGACGTAAACCATAGGATAAACACGCCACCGATCAACGCCAACGGCAGGTTCAACAAGATCACGCCACTCTCCTTCACATCCTTGAACTCATTATACAGTAACATGAAAATCACCAACAACGACATCAGCGACGTTAGCAATAAGGTACGACTGGCCGCCGCCTCGCTCTCGAACTGGCCGCCATACTCGATATGATAGCCCTCCGGTAAACGGATATTGGCCTCTACTCGATCCTGTATCTCATTCACGACACCTCGCAGGTCGCGTTCCGATACGTTGGCGCTGATCACGATCTTACGTTGTACGTTCTCACGATTGATCGTATTCGGGCCCGTCACCGAGCGGATATCCGCCACGTAGCTCAACGGCACTTTCTGCCCGGCGGCATCGATCATCAGATTGCTAATATCATCCATCGTCGCACGGCTGGTGTCGGAGGTCTTCACGGTCAAGTCGAAGCTCTTGCCATCGTCGTACACCTGGCTAACGGCCTCTCCACCCAACATCACATTGATATATTCCTCGAACTCCGGCAGGGGAATACCATATTTAGCCAACAACTCACGTTTCGGGGTGATCGTCAACTGCGGACGCTCGATCTGCTGCTCCACCTTCAAGTCCACCAGACCCGGGATCGTCTGGATAGCGGTCTTGATCTGGTTACCAACCGTAAACATCAAGTTCAAGTCCGTACCAAATAGTTTGATAGCGATATTCGCCTCCGTACCGGAAAGCATAGCGTCGATACGGTGGGAAATCGGTTGGCCGATCTCTATATTAGCGCCGCTGATCGTAGATAACTGCTTGCGAACATCATTCATCACCTCGTACCGGCTACGGTCTTGCAATTCGAAAGGAGCCTCGATCTCGGAGACATTCACGCCCAAGGCATGCTCATCCAACTCGGCACGACCCGTCTTCCGAGCCACGGTCTTGATCTCGGGCACTTGCAGCAGCAACGCTTCCGCACGGCGTCCGATCCGATCCGACTCGTCCAAGGAAATTCCCGGGAGCGAGCTTACGTTGATCGTAAAAGAACCCTCATTGAACGGAGGCAAGAAGCTGCGTCCTAAACTAAAGAAGATCACCAAGGCAACCACAAACAAAGCGATCGTGGTACCTAACACCCCTTTCTGGTAAGCCAGCGCAAGCTCCAAGGCCCGTTTATAGACCACTTTCAACTTCCGGGCCATCCAAGCCTCACGCAGTTCCCTCGCTCCCGTAGCCTTCCGGTTCAGCAAATAGCTACAAAGTACCGGGGTCAAGGTGAGCGCCACCACCGTAGAGGCAAACAAAGCCACGATAAAAGCGATCCCCAGCGGCACCAACATACGGCCTTCCATACCACTCAAGAAAAACAAGGGCACGAAGCTCACCACGATAATCAAGGTAGAGTTCAAGATCGGCATACGCACCTCACGGGAAGCGTCGTAAACCACCTCCAAGGTAGAGCGTTGCTGATCCGGAGGCAAGAGTCGGTTTTCCCGGATTCGCTTATACACGTTCTCCACGTCTACGATAGCGTCGTCCACCAAGGAACCGATAGCGATCGCCATACCGCCCAAACTCATCGTGTTAATCGTCAATCCCATATAGTGCAATACGATGATAGAGACCAGCAAGGATAGAGGCAAGGCTACCAACGAGATCACCGTCGTACGTATATTCATCAAGAACAGGAACAAGACGATCACCACGAAGAAGCTACCCTCGAACAAACTATTCTTTACATTATTAATAGAGTTGTCGATGAAATGACTCTGGCGGAATATATCGGTAGAGATACGAACATCCGTCGGCAGGTTCTTCCGCAGATCGACAACGATCTCGTCCAGCTTCTCCGTCAATTTCTCCGTACTCGTATCCGGCTGTTTGGTCACGGTAATCAACACGGCCGGCTTCGTCCGCTCGGAAGCAGTGCCCAGCTTCGGGCTTTTACCGCCGATCTTAACCGTAGCGATATCGCCCAGCGTAACCGGATATTCATTCACGGTCTTCACTACCCCTTTAGCGATCTCCTCCGCTTTCGACGTAGACAAGACACCCCGAATGATGTACTCGTTCGAGAACTCATACAATACACCTCCATTGGCGTTCCGATTCATATTCCGGCAGACATCCAACACCTCGTTCAACCCTACTCCGTAATGCTTCATACGAGCCGGGTCCAACAAGATCTGGTATTCCTTGATATCGCCACCGATCACGGCCACCTGCGCCACGCCTCCCGTAGACAACAAACGGGGACGGATCGTCCAGTCGGCAATCGTACGCAAGTCCAGCAAAGAAGTAGAATCGGCGGTCAAGCCGAGAATCATCATCTCACCCAAGATAGACGACTGCGGGCCCAAGGTCGGTTTACCTACGTTCCCGGGAAGGCTCTCACCTAAGACAGCCAGTTTCTCGGACACGATCTGACGAGCCCGATAGATATCCGTACCCCAATCAAACTCTACCCAGACCACGGAGAATCCGGTAGTTGACGAGGAACGAACACGCCGTACGTCCATCGCACCGTTCACGGCAGTCTCCACCGGGAACGTCACCAAGCGTTCCACCTCCTCGGGAGCCATACCGTTCGCCTCGGTCATGATCACGACCGTCGGGGCGTTCAAGTCCGGGAACACATCCACGTCCGTATGAAACGCCGTGTACGTACCCCAGATCATCAGCAATAGCGCACAAACCAAGATTACCAACCGGTTGTGCAACGAATAATGAATTATCTTATTTAACATGCAACGTCCCTCCTATTAATGACTATGGCTATGAGCCGGTATCGCGTTAGAGGCGGAAGACAACTTGATCTGGAAAGCGCCACAAGTGACGACCTCATCACCCGGTTTCAAGCCGGAAAGAATCTGTACCTCCGAGCCGTTATTCGCTCCCAGCGTCACCCATTGCTTCTTATAACCTTCCTCATCCAGACGAATAAATACCGAATAAATACCCTGCTCCTCGATAAGGGCGGAGACAGGCACACTCAAGACATTCTCCATCGGCTTCGTCAGCAAAAAGATCTCGACGAAAGAACCGGGGATAACCGCGCCCTTATTATCGAACTCGAAAGTGACCGGCACATAGAAAGAATTCATATCGGAAGCCTTTCCATACGATAATAACCGTCCGCGCAAATCAGACAGTTTATAAAGAGCGTTGTCATACGGAGTCAGGAAATTAGCGGTTTGGATCATGGGTAGATCGTTGTAATACTTCTCGGACACGTCCGCACGCAATACCAAACGATTGTTTTGCGAGATCGTAGCCAAAGGCTGACCTACGGATACATAATCCCCCTCCTTCACTTGGATATTCTTCAAGTAACCGTTCAAGGGAGAGACTACAGACACGCCTTTCGCCGTCTGTTTTCCCGCTATCGCCTCATAAGCGACCTTGGCGTTCTCGTAATTCAAACGGGCCTGCTCGAAATCCTTGGCGGAAACGATCTTATCACTAACCAAGGCCTGCATACGCTCGTATTCCTTTTTCGCCGTCTCATAAGCGAATTTAGCCCTCATCGCCACGTCTCCATCCGAGAGGGCGTTGGAAGCGATACTCAACACGGCCTGTCCCTTGCGTACCGCCGTACCATCCACGAACGGCAAGCTACCAAACGAGATCACGCCGGGAACGGTAGCGACAATCACGGACTCCTCTCCTTGCGCCGCCATTACTCGTCCGCTCGTCTTGATCACATCCGTGAAAGGAGCGGGATTGACCGTTACGGTCTGCAAACCAACGGCCTCAGCCAAGGCTTTCTTAAAGATAATCTCGCCGGAATGGGCACCGCCGGCCTCATGTTCATGGTCATGATCGTGATCTTCACCTTCATGCTCATGGTCGTGAGCCTCTAATTCATGATTATGCTCATCGTGTCCGGCCTGCGACGCATTTCCCGCGCAACCGGCAAACAGGTAAGCGCACATCGCGCCTACCAAATATATTTTCTTCATTGTGTAAAAATCTTGATATCGTTACTAATAAATAGATAGATAGATAGGGGCAAGTCAGTCCTCACCCACTCTCACAAACAAGGTATCAAGACATAGGAGGGGCACGAAGTCCCGAGGCACTCACTATCCAAGTGTCGTGCAGCGACTCAATGTATGGGGCGTTCTCAGAATCAAGGAGCTGTCCTTGAGACGCCAGTTCAGAAGGATAAATGTAATCAAATAGGATAAGTAACGGCATCAGGTGCATATCCACACCCCCATCCGTAAAATGAGAAATATGCGTACTGAAATAGGCCAAGTTATGCCCGTCGCAACCGCAATCATGCGTATCGGCGCTTTTATCGCCATGCGCTTGCTCGGCGGTCAAGGATTCATAGCAGGGCATCCCATCCCGGTGATGATGGTGAGGGATAACCACAGACAGCAATGCCAAGATGCCGGCCAGCAGCACCAAGTATTGTACAACCCTTTGTCTTATTTTATCACGCATGGCGCAAAGATATAAGAAATAATTGAGAATTGAAAATTAAAGATCGGATGCTCCTTAATTCTCAACGCTCAACTCTTTATTCTTAATGATTCAGCTTTTCGCAGATCAACTCAGCGGCCTTCTTGCCACTCATCAGCATACCTCCAAAGATCGGTCCCATACGGAAGCTACCGCTTACGCCGTTGGCGGCCATACCGGAAACGAATAATCCGGGGTAGATCTCCTTCGTGTTCTCCACCGTCGTCTGCTCACCCAACTCCACGTTCAAGGAACGCTCTCCGATCACGCCTCCGGTCGGTGTATTCAATTGGATATCATTCTTACGGGCTACCACACGGGCGATCTCGCAATCATGCCCCGTACCTTCCAGCACGGCCTTTGCCATGATCGTCAACGGATCCACGTGCATTCCCTCACGGATTACCGGGGCCCAGTTCACTACCACACCGGCTATCGCATCGTTATGGAACACCACGTCCTCTACCGAATAGCAGTTAAAGATCGTAGCCCCCGCCTTCGTCGCCTGATAAATCAAAGCGGAAGTAGTATGTACCGAGTCCATGATATAAGTTCCGTTATCACCCTTCTTATAGCTTACGCCCAACTCCTTGATGATCGGCATAGCCTCTTCCTGCACGACGATATCATTAAACATCATGGCACCGCCCCACATACCTCCACCTGGAGCGAGCTTACGGTCGAACAAAGCCACCTTCTTACCCGCTTTCGCCAAAAAGTAAGCAGCAACGATACCGGAAGGTCCTCCTCCCACGATCGCTACATCCACTGACAAATTACTCTTCAACTTCTCGAAGTAAGAGTTAATAATCCCACTCGAAACAATCTGTTCCATCTTGATAACTAATTAGAGTTTAAACATTCGGGAGCACATAGAGGTAACGCCCCCTTAATTCCTATTTACTACCTAATTTTCCCTTCGCCGGCATTACCCGGATCAGGTTCAATGGGTATGATCTCAGCCCGTATGATCCGGGCACCCCTATGTGAAAAGTCGGGTACAAATGTACGAAAAAGTTTCAGAGTTCATAATACTTTAGGCCAACCGCATCAAATTTAATTCTTAAAAAGTACAATAAGTCCAAGATATTGAAGTTGCGGCTTATCTAACTGATAATTAGCGGATAACAAAATATCACCGATAAGGGCGGCGATTTCTATGGATGGTATTTCGTATTTCTATTAATAGTAATCGCCGTTTCTATAGATAGTAAAGCGAACTACTAGGTGGCCAGTTTTCAAGAAATATACAAGATCAAATAAAAAACAGCGAGACCCCGGCCACACTAATAACCGCACCTATCACCTCTTTAAAAGTGACACGTTGCCCGAAAAGCCAATAAGCCGGCGCAATGATAAAAATCGGTGTCAAGGCCATCAAAGTAGAAGCTATGCCCGCCTCCGTGTACCTCACCGCCATCAACGATAGCGAGACACCAATAAACGGCCCGGTAATCGTAGCCAACAACATAGCGCCCATCCCTTTCCGATCGTGTACCACAACCGGAAGCGTATGAAAATCCCTTCTCAATGCCATTACGCACAAAAAGCCCAACGACCCTGTTATCGCCCGAATAAAGGTAGAGGCAAACGGTAACATATCCGATACGTCTGTCATACCGGCAGGTATCGACAGCTCATAATAATCCATGCCCAGCTTGCTAAGTACCAATCCAACGCCCTGGCCAATTCCCGCGCCAATACCAAACAGCACTCCTTTAAGGGGCAACTTCAATCCCACTTTATGCTTGGCTCCCTTATTCAACACAGATATACCAATTCCCGTCAGGGTCACCAACATACCAGCCCAGGCTTGCAAAGAAAGCGTCTCCCCCAAGAGAAACCAACCCGAAATAGCCGCGGCGAGCGGAGCCAACGTCATAAATAACTGTCCAAACCGGGAACCGATCCAGATATAGGCATTAAACAAACAATAATCGCCTAACACATATCCCACAAAACCGGATAACGACAACCAAAACCAGGCCTTCCCATCCGCGAAAGAGGGAAAAGGGACTCCCGTAAACCACCATAAAGTAGCCCCTAGCATCACTAATGAAAGCAACATCCTGAGCACATTAAGCTGCAAAGCTCCCATCCGACGGCTCGCCACCTCCGCACAAAGAGCGGTCACCGTCCATGAGGCAGCGACCGCTAAAGCGATAGATTCACCTAAATATGACATTATAGATAACTTAAAAACGGGGCTACGGACGCTTGTTAAATCTGCGCTCGATAAAGCTTTTCAGAAATTCCACGGTCTCGTCGATCCCCAATACGGACACATCGATCGAGAAATTATAAGAAGAAGCCATTCCCCAGGTCTTATTCGTATAATAATTATAGTAAGCCGCACGGGATTTATCCGTCTTCTCCATCATGCTCCTCGCCTCTTCCACCGTCACGCCATGCCTTTCCACGATCTTTTGGACCCGGCTCTCCACCGAACTATGGATAAAGAAGCTCAAACAAGCCGGATCATCCCGGAGGATATAATCGGCGCAACGCCCTACCAACACACACGACTCAGTCTC
This sequence comes from Parabacteroides sp., assembly GCA_028689545.1. Taxonomy (GTDB): domain Bacteria; phylum Bacteroidota; class Bacteroidia; order Bacteroidales; family Tannerellaceae; genus Parabacteroides. The sequence goes on along the minus strand of JAQVCX010000016.1, from coordinate 14,805 downwards.
CACCAGCTTACGGATAGCGTCACTCTGTATCTTAAAAAGACCGTCATTAGACAAAATATCATTATAAGGCGTAAACATTCCTCCCATAAAAGAAGAGTACCCCATCGTAAAAGCGTAGGATAAACCACTGGAGGCACGTTCGTCCGCCTTCTCGAAAACATCCTCGCATAACCCACTCTCACGGGCCGCTACGGTAACCAGCTCCTTATCATAGTAACCGATACCCAACTCCTTCGCCAAACGTTGTCCGATCTCACGGCCACCGCTTCCGAACTGGCGGCCTATCGTCAATATGATTTTATGATCCATAGATTGCATGATTGATTTAACAATATACAAACGTACAAAATTATTTCATCAACCCTACCCCTTTCTTCTAATTATACAAAAAATTATCTATACCTTTGCAACTAATAAACAGCATTATCGTTAAACTACGCACTGAATGAAAATGTATACTGAACCCGGGGCAGTCGGCCACAAATCCGAAAAAGGAAGCAAGAAACCCTCATTGCGAGAGACCGTATTGGAGGTCTTATCTATTTTATTACAATCTCATCGTACCAAGATCATTGATGATGCCCTGTATCTTATCTTGAAGTATTTCGAGGTAGACCGTGTCTATATCGGAATACTAAGCCACAAGGCCCATACCTTGGACATCACTCACGAAGTCACGACCCAAGGCGTATATTCCTTCAAGGAAGAGATATTGACCCAGATACCTTTGCAAGCGATTCCGTGGTGGATAGAAAAGATTAAGCAGAATCAAGATATCATCATCAACAACGTGGAGCTTATGAGCCCAAAGAGCTCGCGTGAACAAGAGCTATTGCGCCAACAGGATATCTATTCCCTGCTGACCACCCCTATCGTAGAGGAAAAAAGGCCCGTTGGATTCATTGGGCTCGACTCCGTTAAGATTTGCAGGAAATGGAAACAGAAAGAGATAGAAGACCTGCATCTATTGGCGAACATTATCTCCATCGCCCTCGAGAGAAGAGAAATCCATTTTGCGCTGGAGCAATTGGCGCTGGAGGAGAAGAATAAGTTCCTCGACGTATTCAACAAGATGCCTTGGGGAGCCGAACTTTACAATGAGAATGGGTATTTAGTAGACGTAAACCCGGCCGAACTCGATATATTAGGTACCACCCGCAGGCAATTGGTCGGTATTAACCTATTCGACAGCCCTTGCATCCCAAAGGATAAGCTGAAGGCACTTGCCGAGGAAAACGATATCATCTTCGATCAATACATCAATTTCGACCAGATCAACGCCAGCGGTTATTACCTAAGCTCGTTCCAAGGGACCGTTAAATACCTACGTGTCAAGCTCGTTCGCTTGACACAACCCAACGGAAACACGTCGGGATATATCGCCATCGTCATCGACGACACCGAGAAGCAGAGGCAACAGGAGCAGATCCAAGAAAACCTCACCCAATTAAAGATAGCCACCGATACGGGCAAATCCTTCTTCTGGCAATACAACGTGAAACTGGACCAATGGATGATAAGGAAAGATCTTATCCAGACGTACAACCAAGACTCGGATATCCCCTGCAAATTGTGGAATAAGAAAGAGATACTAAACTCTATCCATCCGGAAGACAAGGAGCGCATCAGAGCCCAGTTCACGGCGCTGCGCCAAGGAACGGTCGATCGATATACTTCTACATACCGGCGATTATACAACGGGAAAACACTCTGGTTCAGCACGAACGCACAAATCCACAAGAGGGACAAGGAGGGTAATCCCCTCACGATCATCGGATACAGCTCGAATATAACCGAGAGCCAGAATAGGGAGATCGAACTCGTAAAGGCCAAGGAAGCGGACCAATTGAAATCCGTGTTTATCGCCAACATGAGCCATGAGATACGTACGCCCCTCAACGCCATCGTAGGCTTCTCGGATATCGTGGCCGAGACGGAGGACCCGGAAGAGCGGCAGACCTACCTCGACATCATACACAAGAACAACGACCTCTTATTGCAACTGATCAACGACATACTGGACTTCTCCAAGATAGAGGCGGGTACGCTGGATTATAACCTAGCTCCCGTGGACTTGAAGGATATTTGCTTGAATGTATCCATGAGCCAATCGCTCCGGGTGAAAGACGACGTGCGATTGATATTCGACTCTCACTCGCCGGCCTTACCGCTGCAGACCGACGAGAAACGCATCGAGCAAGTATTGTCCAACCTCGTGGGAAACGCGATCAAGTTCACCTCGGAGGGAAGCATCACCATCAGCTATATAAAGGAAGAGAACCATGTGAAGGTATTCGTAAAAGACACCGGATGCGGTATCGCCCCCAAGAACCAGCAACGGGTGTTCGAGCGGTTCGTGAAAGAAAACAACTTTCGACCGGGAACCGGATTGGGACTGGCCATCAGCAAGAATATCGTGGAGAGGCTGGGCGGCCAGATCGGCGTGGAGTCTGCCGACGGGCAGGGATCTACCTTCTGGTTCACACTCCCCTTGGCTATACCGGAAACATGACGCACCCCGTGCGAGACTAACAAAAAAAAAGAGGGCCGTGGATTAGAATATATCTATCTCCACGGCCCTCTCTCTGTTTAGCTCATCACTCCGGCATCGGAGCGGCGGAAGGAGGAGGCGTACCTACACCCCATTCCTTATTGGCCTTCGGGCCCATCTCCAACTCAAGCAAACCACCGGCGGCGATATCGCTATGATTGAACCAAGGCTGGTTCAAGGTCACGCCGTTCAACTTGGCGGATTGCACGTATTTATTCTCATCGGATGCGTTATTCGCACGGATCTCGAACGTATTGCCACCGCCCATGTCCACCTTCACGTCGGTAAATATCGGGCTACCGATATTATAGGTAGGAGAACCCGGAGTCACCGGATAGAATCCCATCTGGCTGAAGACCACGAAAGCGGACATACCGCCACCGTCCTCATCACCCGGCACGCCCATCAGATCGTCGCGAAACCATTGGCTCAACAGGGTACGGATACGCTTCTGGGTCATCCAGGGCTTACCGGCGTAATTATACAAGTACGGGATATGCAAGCTCGGCTCGTTCGCCATGGAGAACATGCCCACGTTGCCCGTATGATCCGGCAAGAAGGAGTAGAATTGCCATTTAGACATACCCAGCGGCGTGTTGAACATGGAGTCCAAGGCGGAGGTAAACGCCTCATTGCCCCCGATCAAGGAGATCAAGTCGCCAATGTTATGCTGAACGTCCCAGCGATAGACATATCCGTTGTTCTCGTCGTAATAATCACGTGCACCTAGGCCGCCATCATAGCGGTAATCCAACGGATAGATAAACTTACCGTCCTTATCTTTCGGATGGAAGAAGCCGGTCTCCGGATTAAATACGTTCCGGTAGTTGTAAGAACGACGCAGATACTCATCCGCCTCGTCTTTCTTTCCCAATTCCTGGGCGATCTGTGACAAGCACCATTCATCATAAGAAGTACCTAAGGTCACGGCGATGGGCTGACGTTTTTCCCAAATAGATACGTTAGGCACCGTCTCTTTCTCTCCCGGTCTCAACGCGGGGATATAGCCATGTTCCTTATAGAAATCGTCCAACCAACCGGCGGGGGCGGCAGACCACGGGATCAAGGTCTTTTCCTCGATACCTTTCTTACAAGCGATATAGGCCTTCTCCAGCTCAAAACCACGCAAGCCCTTGCGGTAAGCGTCGATCACGGTAGCCACGGCATGGTTCGAGTTCATGCGGCGGGTATCTCCCGTCACCTCCGGGAAAGTAGGCATCCAGTTGGTACCCATCTGCTCCGCCATCAAGAGGAAAGAGTTGATGATATCGTTCTCGCGCTCGCTGGCGATCAAGGCACGCAGCGGATGAGTGGCCCGGTAGGTATCCCAGATCCAGTCGTCCGTATAGAAAGGCCGTCCGCCATCCTCGTGGATCTTCCCGTCGAAAGCGCTGTAATAATGTCCGTCCTCGCTCAGGCAGATCGGGCGTTCGTAGGTACGATACAAAGAGGTGTAGAACACCGTCTTGTCCTCGTCCGTACCCCCTTGCGCCTGTATCTTGCCCAAGGCATCGTTCCAGTCGTTGCGGGCTACCTTCGCTACCACGTCCACGTCGTAAGCGGCGATCTCCCGCTCCAGGTTCTTCCTCGCCTGCTCCTCGCTGATGAAGGAGATACCGTAGCGAACGCCGAGTTTCTTCACGTCCTCCCCGAAGGAAAGGGCGATAGCGGCATCCGTACCTTCGGCGGAAGTCTCGCCGGCGTTGATACCGCCGTCCGCCAATACGCCCGCTTTCACAGGCTTCTGGTTGGTCTCGGCATATAAGAAGACTTTCGTTTTCTTATCTATATATTGATAACCGCTTACGGCGTTATCCTTTACCCGCAACTGTCCGTTACGGCTGTTGAATACCAGGTAAGGCGTTCCCTCCCGCTCGAAAGTGAGCGAATAGACGGCACTTTGATGGGACGGGGCGAAATCCACGTCGATCTCCTCCGTATCCAGATATACCTGATAACGGTACGGAAGGATCTTCTCCCGGTCGTAGCTATAAGCGATCACGGGACGCAAGCCGGACTCTCCGCCTTGATAGGGACAGAGGTTGAACGCCGAGCGCTCGCGGTGGTTTGTCACGATAATAGGCAAACCGCCCAGACGGTCGGCCGTGAAGTCCGCGCGCTCCGGATATACACGTAGCATGCTGTTCGGCAAATGCACGGTCGGGAAGGTTGGCACCAACAGATGGCTGATGTTTCCCATATAAGGATTCACGTAATCCACCGGATCCATCGCCGAAGAAGAAGTCCCCCCCCCACCGGCGCACGACACCCATAGGAAGGCGGAAGCCAGAAGGGCCATCGAAGTTTTAAGCTTTGTCTTCATTTTGTCGATTATTAATTCGTTAATTATTCTTTGCATCTCGGCCGGGTACCTTCCCGGCGATCCGTGAGACAACGTCTCACTGGTAACTGAGATGTTATCTCACTGGTAACTGAGACAACGTCTCACTAGTAACTGAGACGCTATCTCACTAGTAACTGAGCGGATCGCTCACGAGTACTTACTCCGCCGTCTTCGGACGGTTTTCCGGGGCTGCCCCGAACTCCTTGTTCGGCGTAGCTCCCATCACGAAGGTAAGATTACCACCCTTCACGATATCATCATACAGGATATAAGCCTTGTCATAAGGTTTGCCATTTAACAACACGGATTGGATATAGATATTCTCCTTGCTGTTGTTCTGGGCTACCACCTCGAAAGTCTTGCCCTCCGGCAGATTGACGGAAGCCTTGTCGAACAGCGGGCTGCCGAACACGTATACGCCATTGGAGGGATTCACCTGGTAGAAACCGAGGGCGGACATGATATGCCAGGCGGACATCTGGCCGCAGTCCTCGTTTCCGATGATGCCTTCCGGCTGGTCGGTATAGAACACGTCTTGGATGTAACGCACCTTCTCGGCCGTCTTCCATTGCTCGCCGGCGTACGGATAAAGGTAGGTAACGTGGTGGCTCGGCTCATTCCCATGGGCGTACATACCGATCAGGCCACTGATATCCGGCGAGGCGTTCTCTCCCAACTCACCTTCCACCAAGAACAAAGAATCCAGCTTCGAGATAAACGGAGCGTCGCCGCCCATCAACTCGATCAAACCTTCCGGATGCTGGGGCACGAAGAAGGTATAATGCCAACCATTCCCCTCACAGAAATCGCCTACGCTATGCACGGACTGAAGCGGGTCGTACGGCGTACGCCAGCTACCGTCATCCATCTTCGGACGGACAAAATTGATGTCCTTGTCGAAATATTGCGTATAATATTTACCTCGTTTCAAGTAGTTCTGGTAATCTTCCGTCTTTCCCATCTTTTTAGCCATCAAAGCGATGCCCCAATCATCGGCGGCGTATTCCATCGCAATAGAAGTAGCCTCGCGCACCTTATCACAAGGGATATAGCCTTTCTCCAACACGTACGGCACCCCGTTCTGCTTCTCATATACCGAGGAAGCGACCATATAGCGATACGCACGGTCGGCATCAAAGCCGGTAAAACCTTTCAGATAGGCATCCGCTATGATAGGCACGGCGCTATATCCCGGCATCTGGTCCGTCTCGCCACCAATCAACGGCCAGATCGGTAATTTCTCTTGCTGGTCGTAAATGCTCAACATCGAGTTCACCAAGTCCGACACATATTGAGGCTTGATAATCGTGAACAACGGATGCAAGGTACGATAGGTATCCCATAAGGAGAAAGTGGAATAGTTCTTCCACGTATTGTTCGTATACACCTTATCATCGTGGCCACGGAAATCGCCGTTCGCGTCGCAATACAACGTCGGGGCGATAAACGCGTGGTACATGGCGGTATAGAAAATCTTCTTGGCACGCTCATCTTTCGTGTCGATGGAGATACAAGACAATTGGTTATTCCATTTCTCGACAGCCTCATTGCGTACCTCGTCGAAGTCCCAATGAGAAAGCTCCGTACGTAAGTTAGCCAAGGCGTTCTCGCAACTTACGGAAGAGATGGCGACCTTTACCAAGGCAGTCGGAGCATCTCCCTTAAAGGTAATCACGCCCTTTACGGACTCGCCCGTCAACTCATCATTGCCGGCCGCCTCATCATCGTTGAATACGGCCAACGACTCGATCGGCTGATCACATTTCAACGTAAAGAATACTTTGTGACGTGGGCTCCAACCTTTGGAATAGCGGTATCCCTCGATCGTGTACTCATCGATCTTCTTCAGATACGTATCATACGCCTTATCACCGATACCCTCCTTCAAGTTGACAAGCAAGCGATGCTCGCTACCCGTCGGGTAGGTATAACGATGCAAGGCCACCCGCTCGGTAGCCGTCAGCTCCGCCTTCACGCCGTTGTCCATCAGCAAAGAGTAATAACCCGGAGCTACGGCTTCGTTGGCATGCTTATAATAGGAAGAAGCGGCTCCCTCTATATTATCCTGTTCGCCACGGGCGGTACGAACCTCACCCGTATAGGGCATCAGGAGGATATCCCCCAGATCAGAGCATCCGGTTCCGCTCAAGTGCGTATGACTGAACCCGATAATGATACTATCGGAGTAATGATAGCCAGAGCACCAGTCCCAGCCCTTAAAGATATTCTGCGGACCTACCTGCACGGCTCCAAACGGGACGTTCGCCCCAACGAACACATGCCCGTGCTCTCCCGATCCGATATAAGGATCTACATAGGCGGTAAAGTCTGTCTTGTCTTCCACTTTCTCCGGCGTAGCGCAGGAGTATGCGAAAAATGTCAGGCATATCGCTATGCCTGACATGAATGGTTTATGAATGATATTCATCTTAATCGCTTATTTCTTCTTCTTACTAGGTTTTACGGAAATAGGGGAAAGTTTATTGATCCCCTCCTCGTTCACGGAGAATGAGTAAGGCCGGTCCTCCGGGTTGATGCCCCGGTTCATATTCGGCTTGTCACCCATCTTAACATTGATCACGCCCCCCTTAAACAGGTCGTTGTGATCCAGGTAATTCTTGGTATAGTCCTTGCCGTCGAACGTCATAGACTGGATATAGAGATTCTCTCCGCTATTGTCCGGGGCATTGATCACCAAGTTGTTTCCGTTCTCAAAATGGATCGTAGCCTTCTTGAACAACGGCGCGCCCAACACATATTGGGTCGTACCCGGAGCTACCGGATAGAATCCCAACGCCGAGAACACATACCAAGCGGAAGTCTGTCCGTTATCCTCGTCGCCGCAATAACCGTCCGGACCCGGAGTGTACATCCGGTTCATCACCTGACGCAACCAATATTGAGCCTTCCAAGGTTGGCCCGCGTAGTTATACATATAGATCATGTGCTGGATCGGCTGGTTGCCGTGCGCATAGTTACCCATGTTCATCACGGTCATCTCGCGGATCTCGTGGATCACGCCACCGTAGTAGCTATCATCGAACAAAGGCGGGACAGCGAACACGGAGTCGAGCATCATCACGAACGAGTCCTTACCGCCCATCAAGTCGATCAATCCCTGCGGATCGTGGAATACCGACCATGAATAGTGCCAGCTATTACCCTCCGTGAAAGCGTCGCCCCATTTCAGCGGAGAGAAGGGAGCCATGAACTCGCCATTCTCGTTCTTGCCACGCATCAGCTTGCTCTCCTTGTCGTATATATTCTTATAGTTCAACGCACGGCGAGCGTACAGCTCCTGTTCTTTCTTCGGACGGTTCAGTTGCTTAGCCATCTGCCAGATACACCAGTCATCGTAAGCATATTCCAAGGTGCGGGCGGCATTCTCGTTGATCTTCACGTCGTAAGGCACATAGCCCAACTTATTGTAATACTCATGTCCCAAGCGTCCTGTAGAAGGGACCTTCGGATGCACGTTTTCCGTACCATGGATCAATCCTTTATATAGAGTCTCCAAATCCTCCACCTTCACGCCCTTCATATAAGCGTCTACCAAGATAGAGGCCGAGTTATTACCGACCATACAACCCCGGTGGCCCGGGCTAGCCCATTCCGGGAAGAAGCCGCTTTCCTTATACGTATTGATCAGGCCCTCTTGCATTTCCTTATTCACGGACGGGAACATCAAGTTCAAGAACGGGAACAAGCAACGGAACGTATCCCAGAACCCGGTATCGGTAAACATATAACCCGGCAACACCTCGCCGTTATACGGGCTGTAATGAACCACCTTGCCCTGAGCGTCGATCTCGTAGAACTTACGCGGGAACAACAACGAACGGTAAAGGCATGAATAGAACGTACGGTATTGATCCAGATCTCCACCCTCTACCTCTATCTTACCCAGATGCTCATTCCAATCCGCCTTGCCTTTCTGAACCAAGGTATCAAAGTTGTCGCTACCCAATTCCTTCATATTGATCGCGGCCTGCTCGAAGCTAATAAAGGAGGAAGCCACCTTCGCGTGAACAATCTCACCTTTCTTCGTCTTGAAACCGATAACGGCTCCTACATGGTCGCTCGTTTGTTCCTTCGTTCCCTCCGTCAAGGTAGAGTCAGCGAATGTAGCCTCGTAGGTAAAAGGCTTATCGAACTCGATCACGAAATAATTCTTAAAATTAGCGGGAACGCCACCACTATTCTTCGTTGAATAACCGATAATCTTATTCTCCTCCGGGACTACCTTGATATAAGAGCCCTTATCCAAGGCATCCACCACGATATACGAATGCTCGTTTTCCGGGAACGTGAAGCGGAACATAGCCGCTCGTTCGGTCGGTGTCAACTCCGTCACCACGTCGTGCTCCGCCAAATATACCTTGTAGTAATACGCCTTGGCGACCTCCCCTTTGTGAGAGAACCAGCTCGCACGTTTATCCTGGTCGAACTCCGGCTTGCCCACCACCGGCATAATAGCGAACTGCCCGTAATCATTGATCCACGGGCTGGGCTGGTGAGTCTGTTTAAAACCACGGATCTTGTTGGCCGTATACACATACTGCCATCCATCCCCCATCTTACCTGTCTGCGGAGTCCAGAAATTCATACCCCACGGACGAGCGATCGCCGGATAGGTATTACCCGTAGACAACTCATAGGAAGATTGCGTACCCATTAGCGGGTTTACATACTCCACAGGGTCAAAAGCCTCATTCACAGCCGCCGCCGCAGGTCTCTCCACCCACACCAGCATCGCCGCCAAAGCTAAAGCCCAGATACTTTTTTTCTTCATGATATAGCTATTTTATTAATAATATAATTTATTCGTTTTTATGTTTTACACCCATAGTTGGACTATGAATATCCATTTGATTAGTATGAATAGAAAGTGATCCCCGTATCATTTATTTAGAAACACCCCTTTCTTATGAATTTCCGGCATTACACGAATATAGGTGCAAATTTAACAAAAAGAATTAGAAGAAGGAAATGAAATGAACCCGATCATGCCCTATTCATAATACTTTTATCACTCTCTAATAAGATTAAATATCATAGACTTGTTCCGTGCGAACTATGTCCTTTTACAACGATAAAAATCACATAAATAGTCCATAAACTAGGGTGTACAGTTGTTCCTATGTTTAGCATGTAACATGCATAAAAAAGATACGACAGATTGTAACTTCTATCATTATACAGAAACATTAACAGCGCAATCCGAACTTGACTCAGAACGAGGGGGAGGTATTCCGCTTAGTAATGCTTTTCTTTCAATAATAGAAAGGAAGGAAAAAGGCTGTCTAAACTTGTTAGACAGCCTCCTCTTAAAATCATCAGTTCTTATTTAAATATCAGTCATTCTCATAACCAGCATTCTGAACTAAAGATGGATTACGTTGCATTTCATTATCAGAGATCGGCCATAACAAATGTTTTTCTTGGAACTTCTGTCCCCAAGGATTTGTCGCACCAATCACATTTACAAATGACACCTCACCCGGTTTTGAACTGGAAGTCACCGGATACATACGAGTACGTTGAATATCAGACCAAATACGATATTCATAAACTAACTCACGCATACGCTCAGCCCATACTTGTTGGATAAAAGCATCCTTAGACAATCCGCTCAAGGATTTAACGATATCCTCACGACTAGTTGTCGTATAGGCACGAGCACGAACATCTGCCAAATAACCTACAGCCTCAGCTGTAACACCTTCAGCTTGCGCAATAGCCTCAGCAGCGATCAACAACACTTCCGCATAACGATAAATCACATTATCCTTACCACTATTTCCCGTATTTACCATCGCATCCTCGTCCATCCAATACCATGCACCAGGGGAAGCAGCCTCAGGGAAATCTTTAGTGATTGTCTCGCCATCCTTCTCATACGTATATTTTGTAAAAAAGAATTGACGTTCTTGAGCTCGCAAATCCTTTGCAGGATCATACACGTTCATATACTCCTTTACCGGACGATAAGCACTATTTGTGATGTTATACTTAAATACACCCCAAGTAGAACAAACATTAGGCATAGCAGTCTGAGCACGAGAACTTTTACTGATAGCCACCTCAAATTCATACGTATACATATACTCCGGATCATTGTCTGTTGTACGGATCACGTTATAAGCACTAGTCTCAGGAGTAGCACCATTTGCGATCAACTTATGCTGTCCGCTCTTAATGATGTCACGAGCCGCTTCTGCTGCCGCTGCATAATTATTTCCCTTAACAGGATAACCGCTCATCTGCAAATAAACATCTGCTAAAACAGTCTCTGCTGTATATTTGGAAATACGATGAGAGTTATCGCAGAAAGCCTTTGCGGGAAGAGCCTCCACAGCCTCCTTCAAGTCGTTGATAATTTGATTATAAACATCCACTGAAGCATTTCTTGAAGCGTACAAATCCTCCAATGAGGTATACGGAATCAAGATCAAAGGCACGTCACCAAATGATTTTACTAAATAAAAGTAATTAAACGCACGGAAAAACTTAGCCTCCCCCAATAATACGGATTTCTCTTTATCCGTCAAATTAGGCGTATTAGGGATTCCTTGGATAGCCGTGTTCGCCCGGGAGATAGCCGCATAGCAACCATCCCAAACACCATCTAATGCTCCAGAGATATTCTTGGAAGTAATAGACAATTTTTGGCTATAATCACAGATAACCTCCTGACCCTTATATTCATTATCAAAAAGACCAGATAAGAAACCACCATGTGTAGATGTATTCGGCATATAAACACCGCTATTTCCATAGAATTCAGGAGCTCCTTTTCGGTATAGACCATTCACCGCATTCTTAGCGTGAGCGGGCTGGCTAAAATTCTGCTCTGTACTAACCTCACTTTTGGGGTTTTCTTCCAAAAAGTCATTACAGGATGTAGAAACACCCAGTACCCCCATACACATTAATCCTACTACTAATATTTTATTCATCTTTTTAAGCATCAAAGGTTATTAAAATGTAACATTTACACCTAGAGTCCAAGTTCTTGGCTTCGGATATTGGAAGAAGAACATATTTTGTCCCCATTGATTATCTCCTTGAGAAGTTCCTTCAGGATCTAAACCTCTAAAATCCTTAGAATGAATCACAAATGCATTATTTACACTTGCATAAACACGTAAGGCGCTTAATTTCAATGCCTTTAATGTACTAGATTCGAAGTTATAACCCAATTGTATAACATTTGCACGCAAATAAGAACCATCACAAACCCAACGAGAGTCAAGTTCCGAACTTTGTCCTGACAAGTTCGCATTACGGATCGCTTGGACCATGGTATTCGGATTTGTTCCATTATATCCCTCATAAAGGATCGTTGACAATCCATTAGTATAACCAAAACGGTCTTCTCCAGAGTGAGAGTACTGCTGCAAGATATCAACACCTGCCACAAACTGCAAATCTAATGTAAAGTCAAAATTCTTATAGTTCAATGTATTGATAAAACTTCCGGTCAAATCAGGAACACCCTTACCTAATACTTTCTTCTCTTTTGAACGTTTCGCTGTACCAACCATAGCACCTGCGGCCTCAGCCTCTGCACGTTCCTCTTCTGTCCAAACGCCTAAGCGTTCGTAACCCCAGAAAGAACTTAAAGACTCGCCCACACGCAAGATAGTTTGAGAACCAGAAACCCAGTTAGGTCCAGGCAAGATATCTTCATTATTCTCACCTAGTTTCTTGATTTCATTCTTGTTGTAATTCAAGTTTAACGTAGATGTCCAAGTGAAATCATTCGTTCTTACATTTACTGTATTCAACATAAAGTCCACACCCTGATTGGCAACCTCTCCAATGTTATCAATCACTGATTTGAAACCAGTAGAGTGAGGAACCGGACAGTCTAGCAACAAATCGGTTGTCAGTTTATAGTAGTAAGACACATCAAAATTCAAACGATTTCCGAACAAATTCAAATTGAAACCGACATCAAACTGATTTGTCTTTTCCCACTCCAAATCAGGATTGGCCAAACGAGACACATAAGAGTAAGATTGACGGGTAGCGTCGATCAAGTAAGTATTTGTACCCAACACGGCCAAAGACTTATAAGGATCAATCTCAGAGTTACCAGTCACGCCATAACTAGCATGCAATTTCAATTGATCAATTTTTTCCACACCTTCCATAAAGCCCTCATTAGAGGCCAACCAGCCTAAACCGACAGAAGGGAAAAATGCGTACTTGTTATTCTTACCAAACTTGGAAGAACCATCCACACGAGCCGTAACCGTCGCCATATAACGATCGTTATAGGTGTAAGCTCCACGCAAGAAGTATGAATTCATCGCCCAACGATTCCATTTTGACTTAGGGGCACCCGGCTCCGTCGCAGCCTCAAGGTTGTTATAACCAAAAAAGTCATCAGAGAATCCTTTTGCGGATTGCTCCATATAATTATATGTTTTTTCCTGCCAAGAAAGACCAGCTACCGCATTGATACGATGTTTGCCGAATACCTTGTTGTAAGACAAATAAGTCTCCTCCTGCCAATATAATTGTTGCGTATCACTCATGAACGCATAACCTTGCGGAGCAGAAATATTAATCAAATCTGTAGGTGAATATTCTCTCCATTTACGTAAGTGAGCATCCACACCAAACTGAGTTCTCAAATCCAAGCCATCCGCCAAATGGAAGATCAATGCCGCATTACCGAAGATTTGTGTTCTATAACGCATACGTTGCATAGTTTCCAACTGATGCACAGGATTAGCCATAGCCTCGAACGAGAAGTCGTCAGAAGATTGAGAATTCGAATAAGTACCGTCCGGCCATTTAACAGGAAAGATAGACGGCATCTCAATCATGGTACGACGAGCGACTTGGCTACCACCACCCTCATCTGTATCATTTTGCCAAGTATGATTAACCAACACGTTTACACCCGTAGACAACCAAGGTAACGGATTTGCATCGTAAGTCAACTTTGCGTTCAAACGTTTCATATAGGTGTTCAACATCACACCCTCCTGATCGGTAAAGTTCAAGAAAGCACCAACAGAAGAATTTTTACCACCTTGCTGAATATTCAATTGATGGCTATGAGAGACAGCGGTACGAGTTGCCTCATCCTGCCAATCCGTATCATATAATGGATTCCCGTTTGAGTCAAACAAGTTAGGATCGCTCACACTGAAAGATTTCCCTTCAGATTTAGGATTGTATTTTTTATCGTTTTCAAATGACAAACGCATAGCCTCCATGAACTCAGCGGAGTTCATCACATCCATTTTACTAGCCGGAGTTGACACACTCACATATCCAGCATAACTAACAGATACACCTTCACCATCTTTTCCACGCTTCGTAGTTACCATGATAACACCATTCGCACCACGAGCACCATAGATAGCTGTAGCGGAAGCATCTTTCAATACCTCAATACGCTCAATATCATTCGGGTTCAAGAATTGGAAATCCTCCATAACCACTCCATCTACAACATACAATGGATTTGATGAAGAATTAATAGTACCAATACCACGAATCATTACACGCGTAGCACCACCCGGCTGACCAGAGTTTGTAAAGATATTAACACCAGAAGCCTTACCTTTCAAACCTGCTAACGCATTGAAATTATCACCTTTCAAGATATCCTCAGCATCTGCCACTGAAATAGATCCGGTTACGTCAGACTTACGCTGAGTACCATAACCTACCACAACAACTTCATCCAATGCTTGAGTATCTTCTGTCAATATAACCTTGATAGAGGATTGATTGCCAACAGGTACATCCTTGGTTAAAGGGTCAGCGGATTTTCCCGGTTGGCAAGCTTTCTTTTAAGCGTATAGCATAGCCAGCCTAAACATGAAGAATTTCACATCAGACACCCCTCTTAACTGGCTTCGAAAAGCTTTGATTTTAGCATTGA
>JAQVCX010000118.1 GCA_028689545.1 Parabacteroides sp. | reverse complement strand
ACGAGCTTGGAGTTCCTTCATTGAACCCAAACGTTCCACCGTTTTAGTAGAACTTTTACCTGAATCAGTCCTGTATGACTTTTGAATATAGTATGTCTCTGAGTTTTTCGACCGGCTTACCGTTAGCCTCATACTTGTATAACTTTATGTAGCTACAAAGATAAATACTATATTTGACATAAAAAAGAGTTTTAATAGATACTATTTCAGAGAGTTGCAAATTTCTTCAAAGAAAGGAAGTGTCAAACTCCCGCGCCATCATACAAAATTGCTTCATCTCTCTATTCTCTTTATTAATTATTCAAACGCAAAAATACATAATATCCAAACATATACGCTATCTTTGTCTAGTTTAAGAAACCTAAAAAACAAATCTTATGACTACGATGGAATTTAATTTACGGAAAGAGAATCTCTATGACTTGATAAAAGGCATGGACGAGGAGAATTTATCGAAGGTAGAAACCTATATAAAACGCCTATGCCTTACCAAGCGAAAGGAGAGCCTTTATCCTTGGGCACCAGACGAGGCTGAATTAACTTGTAAGATAGCAGAATCCGAAGCAGATTTCAACAATGGGGATTATTGTACGCAAAAAGCGCTGAAGAAAAGGCTACAAAAAAAGTTGGCTTCATGGTAAAAGAAATCCAATGGTCTAAACATGCAGAAGAATCATTTACTGAAATCTTACTTTATTACCATGACTATGGAAATAATTCTTATGCTTTTTTATTGTTGCAACAGATCACTCATGCAACGGAACTATTAATAACCAATCCTTATTTAGGATTTATTGAACCATCACTACTCCAACTTAATAAAGAATATCGTTCCTTGATCGAGGGACATTATAAAATCATCTATAGTGTTGAATATGATTGTATCCGTATCTATCAGATATTCGATACTAGGCAATCACCGAATAAACTGATAGATTTATTCAGATAAACAACAAGGGATAGAATGTAAGACACTTACATTCTATCCCTTGTTGTTTATCTGATTTATAACGCAAATCAAATCTCAATATCCCAAATACCCGCCGAACGTTCTAATTCGACCAATGATGAGCTGTAATTAAACAACGTCTCGATATACTGGGCTTGTACATCATCGTAAGTACGCTGAGCGTCCAAGACTTCCAATAAGGAGACTTCTCCCCTATTATAGCTGTAAATCTTGCCATCCATCACCTCTCGGGCTTGCCTTAAAAGCCCATCCTCATAATGATTAACTTGTTCGGCGAAAGATTGATAATTGCGATAGGCCTGCATCACCTCCGTCTGTACTTGCAAAAGAGCCTGCTTATATTGCGTTTCCGCTTGTTGCTCCCGATAACGGGCCGCACGAACCGTTCCCTTATTGAAATTAGAGAATTTTAAAGGAACAGCGATACCTGCCGTCACTCCGGTAAAAGGAGGCGCCGGGGCTTCCTCATTATAAACCCGGGCATTACGGCTTACGGCGATAGACAAATCCACATCCGTATTCCGTTCCCGGCGGGCTACTTTCAAGGCTCTCGCCGCCACGTCCTTATTTTTTAAGGCAGCTACCAAGTCCGTACGCCCCTCACTTGCCGCCGTGATTAAGTCTGCGAGGATAAAATCCCGAGGCTCCGTACGTAACTCGGCCTCTGGATGAAACAAAGTATCCGTACTGAAAGTCCCCGTCAGCAAGTTTAAGTAAGAGAAAGCGTTCTTCAATTCCGCTCCGGCTTGCAACAACTCGTTCCGCAAGACCCCGGCCTCCACCCGGCTCTGCGTAGCGTCCACCTCACGGATTTGCCCTAATGAGAAACGGATACTATCGCTCTCCGCCAATGTCCGGATATTCTCATAGGCATTCTCCTTTACCTTATACAACTCATGTTGCTTCAAGGCTTCCATATAGGCGATCGTAGCGTCCGCCCGAAGGTTACGGAAATAATCCGCCAACAGAGCCTCGGCCAACTCACTCTCGCTACGTGCCAAGGAAATATTCGCGCCCCGTTTCCCAAAAGAGAAAGTCTTGCTTAGCTCCACCTCAACACCTTCTCCCATCTGCAAGGAATTATTCTCATTATTGAAATAAGACACGGAAAGGTTCGGATCGTTAAACACCTTTGCCGCCGTCACCTCGGCCTTAGCGACCGGCACATTCAATTTCTCCGACGCATACTCAAGGTTGCCTTCCACCACCCTCTCCATATATTGCCGATACGCAAGCGGAACCAGGGTCTGGGCATTCACGGACAAACATCCGCAGAGTAACGACAGGATTATATATTTCTTCATATCTTTCTAATCTAAAAATAGTACATCTTTTTAATTCCACCTCCGGATTAAGCGTGTAGCTCTTTTTCCTCCGACACTGGTGTCAAATCCTTCCCCTCATAATGTTTCTCGATCATATAGTATAAAGCGGGAAGTACATAAAGCGTAATAACCGTAGCAAATAAAAGCCCGTAAACGATTACCGTAGCCAAGGGACGCTGCACGTCCGAACCGATACCCGTACTGACAGAGGCGGGAAGCAATCCTAAGACAGCAACCGTAGCCGTCATCAAGATCGGACGGAAACGGTGCTTAGTTCCTGTTATCACCGCATCTTTCAAATCCCGCTCTCTCGTACGTAAGTTATTGATATGGGAGATCATGATCACGCCATTTTGGATAGCGACACCGATCAAGGCGATAAAGCCAACCGCCGAAGAGACATTCAACGTCATTCCCCTGACATTCAACGCCAGCATACCACCAAACAGAGCCAAGGGTACGACACTCATCATCAAAGCCGCCTGGCGGAATTTACCGCAAGCCGCGAACAACAGAAGCAGCATCAGCCCCAACGCCAAAGGAACCACAGCCCCCAAACGGGCATACGCACGATGTTGGTTCTCGAACTGTCCGGCCCATTTCAAATGCACGGAAGCATGATCATACTTCACCTCTTTATCGATTAACGTATTCGCCTTATTCAAGAACGCCGTCAAGTCCACACCCCGTAAATTAACACGCACCGTCAAGTGCCGTTTATTCATCTCACGGGTAATCGTACTTGCACCGGTGGTCATCTTAATCTCCGCTACTTGCGAAAGAGGGATCTTCGTACCGGAACCGGTGGTAAGCAATAGGTTACCGATTCGTTCGGGAGAATTACGGCTAGCGTCATCGAAACGACAAATCACGTCGTAACTTTTACTTCCGACGAATATCTGGGAAATGGAAGTGCCGCCGATCGCCAGCTCAATCAAGTCCGCCACATCCGACACGTTCAAACCATATTGAGCGATACGGGCACGATCCGCTATGATCTGCAATTGGGGTAACGGGGGCTCTTGATCTACCGCTACGTCGGCAGCCCCCGGTATTTCCTTCAATACATTAGCGACTTGATCGGCGATGTGCCGACTTCCCGTTATATCATCGCTATAAATCTTTAGCGCCAAATCACTATGGGCACCGGCGATCTGGTCCATCACCATATCGATGATCGGCTGCGAGAAACCGACGGAATATCCCGGCATGGTCTCCAACTTGGCGGACATCTCCTCGATCAAATCCGCTTTCGTCTTGCCGAACTTCCACGTACTATAAGGCTTTAGTCCTACGCCACACTCCACATGGGAGAGCGAGAACGCTTCCGCCCCCTCATCGTCACGACCTACCTGGGTCATTACATACGAGACTTCCTCAAACTCTTTCAACGTCTTCCGAAACTCCGCCCCCATCTCCTTCGATTTCTCAATGGAAATACCCGGAGGAAGCTGCACCTGTATCCAGATCGCCCCCTCATCCAACGGAGGCAAGAAGTCTTTTCCTACGGTATAACTTAAGATCCCCGCACCGAGTAATATCGCCAGTAACGGTACTATAACCCGTCTTGGCTTCTCCATTAATCGGACAATTTGCGAGTGATAAGCCGTGGATAGCTTCTCCAACCAACGATTATGATAAATCTTCCCCGGCTTGCGATAGGCATAGAATGCCAACCCCGGAATCAAGAACAAGGCCACGCACAAAGCGCCCAGCAAGGCATACCCTACGGTATAAGCCATCGGCGTAAACAATTTCTTCTCAATATGCTCAAAAGCGAACAAAGGAAGATAGGCGGTTATAATAATTAATGTAGAGAAAAAGATCGGGCGAGCCACCTCAGTCGTACGCCGCAAGATCGAATCCTCCGTCAACACCTCATCCGGATACCGTTCCCTTTTCTTCAAGACCGTCTCCATCATCACGATCGCTCCGTCTACCAAAATACCGAAGTCTATAGCGCCTAAGGAAAGCAGGTTCGCGGGAATATTCGTGACATGCATCAAGATAAAGGCAACCAATAGAGACAAGGGAATGGTTAACGCCACCAACAAAGCGCCACGCCAACTCCCCAAGAATAAGATCAGCACCAAGACCACCAGCACCATACCCTCGAACAAGGTATGCGATACGGTACGCAAGGTCGTATTCACCAAATCCGTTCGATCCATAAACGGATGGATACGGGTTCCCTCGGGAAGTGTCTCGTTGTTCAACTCCTCCACCGCCTCGTGTACATCCTCCAAGACCAAAGACGGATTCTCGCCCCGAAGCATTTGCACGATACCTTCCACGCCATCGGAATAATCGCGGGTATCGTCCGTAAAACCTAAAACACCCTTACGCTCCAAGTTTCCGTATTTCAGTTTACCTATATCGTTTAAGTAGACCGGGACCCCGTTCACGGTCTTGATCACGATATGCCCCAAGTCTTCCAAGTCCTTAACCAGACCGATTCCACGGATCACATAACTCAAATCCCCCCGGCTTAATATACTACCACCGGCATTCACGTTATTCTTCTCTATCTTTTCCGTAATATCCCCTAAGGTAATATCGTATTGCTCCATCTTATAAGGGTTCACCTCGATCTGGTATTGGGTAGTGATACCGCCGTAATTACTTACGTCCGCCACGCCGGTAACCTGTTTCAGTCTCGGGATGATCACCCATTTATGCAAATCGGTCAACTCCCTCAAGTCCAAACGATCGCTTTCCACCACATACCGAAAGATCTCTCCCGTCGGCGAAGTCAAAGGATTTAAGCCGGGAACCGCGTCATAAGGAAGCTCCACGTCTACCAAACGCTCTTGTACACGTTGCCGGGCCCAATAATCCTCGATGCCATCATCAAAAACCAATACGACCGTAGACAAACCAAACGTATTCTTGCTACGCATCACATTCAATCCCGGCAGACCATTCATAGCCCGCTCGATCGGGATACTGATTTGTTGCTCGATCTCCTCCGCCGCCAGTCCAGGCACCTGCGTCACGACTTGCACCGTCGTATCGGCGATATCCGGATAAGCGTCTATCGCCAACCGCGTCCAGGAGTAATAACCAACGATCGCCAAGAACAGGAAAAGCACGAACATCAGTCCTCGCCGATGTATCGCCAGATAAATAATCCTTTTCATAATCCGTTAGCGTGCGTCAAGTAAATAAAACGCTCCCGTAGCCACGATCTCGTCACCCACGCTCAAGCCGGATAAAACCACCGTCTTGCCATTTTCCGTAAGGCCGGTCTCGATCTTTTGTTTCCGGTAATCGTTATTCCCCAAATCCAACAACACATACATGCTCTCCTCTTCCTGCAAGATAGCGGAAGTCGGTATGCGGATCACCTCCGACTCACGATCGCTCAGCTTGACCGTGCCATACATCTCCGGCTTCATCAACCGGGCACTGTTATCGCACTCGATCAATACCTCCACCGAACGGGTATCGGGATCCAGCATCTCGCTGATATGATAAATCTTTCCCGATATTGGTTTATCCGGCATAGCTACCAACCGGATTTCCACCTCATCCAAAGCCTGTATTAAGCTTAAGTCTTTCTCTTTTACATGGGCAACTACCCATACCTTGCTCAAATCGGCGACGACAACCACCGGCTCGGCGTCCTCTTTCATATATTGCCCCATTACGATCCGATCCCTCACGACCTCACCGGCTATAGGCGAGCGTACGATCAACGGTTGCCCCAAGGCCATCTCATCCGGATTAATCTGGAAGACTTTCAAAGCGGCAACACTGTTCTCATAGTCTTTTTTCTTTAACTCGTAATTCACCTCGGCTTCTTCCAATTCCTTTTGTACGCCGACCTTATTTTTCATCAAGTCTTTCTCCCGATTCAAGCTCTTCAAAGCCAGTTCCATCTCTTGGCGAGCTTGGTAATAAGATTTCCCCGCCTCATAAACCGCGGGAGCGCTAATCTCGAAGATCGGACTGCCCGGGGCCACTTTCTGCCCTAGGCGGACGAACGATTTCGTAATTCGCCCGCTCACCGGCGAAGCTACCTCCGCGTAATTTGAAGGAATCGCCCGCACGACTCCCGAGGTGGTAAACTCCATACGGTAAGGTTCTTGTTTAACCGTTTCCTTTGTCAACTTGGATAAAACAGGGGATTCGGCGCCGACATGTATAATATCCCCCTTGAGTGTTGCGGCATGCGCAGACTCATCCTCTTGCTTTTGGGTATGGCAAGAGCATAGCACTATCGCCGGAAGCAATAGTAAAAATATAGATTTCATATAAGATACGTAAAATGTTTAGTATAAAAAGTGATTCTAACGCTTGATTCTAATTACTATACCAAACAAGGGAGGCGCACGGGATTCGCCACGCCGCACGAGACGCAAGACGACCTCTTCCCCCTGAAAGACAACCAGCGCCATCAAAAGCACCCAAGCCATAACCAAAGGCAAGTACGGAGTCAGCTCCATACACAATCCGGTCAGCTCTTCAATCGTATTAAACGCTACCGTACTATGCTCATGATGAGGCAAACCATCGGCTCCCGGCAGATAGGGATGAGAGTGAGTGATACTATAGTTCAAGAAATGATGCGTGTGAGTAAAGGCCGTCCCTCCCACGTAGTAACTCATAAAGAGCACCAACAAAAGGAGTCTTAACCACTTCAAACTACACATAGTTCTCATTTGCCATTCATTTACGGCGCAAAAGTAGACAAAAATCACACAATGATCAAAGAATACCGCTTCTTTGTATACAAATCACAATGAATACAAGATTAATATCAACATTTTCTTGGCGTAACCCAAATTTATCTTTTTATTTGCACTAAAGAAATAAACACTACTTTATGAAAAAGATTTTACTTGTTTGCGCGGCGTTAGCCTGCATGACGGTCTCTCCTGTACCAGCGCAGGACGCAGCCGTGAAAAAAATCATCGAGATGGGTCAGAACGACAACCAAGTGATGCATCAGCTGGATATCCTTACGAACCGCTTTGGCGGACGTTTGATCGGTTCCGACGCTTATGAGAACGCCGCCGAGTGGATGGTACGCGAGTTTAAGAGTTGGGGGCTCGATGTCCAGTTGGAAGAGGCCGGGACCGTCCCTGTCGGCTTTAATCGAGGGCCTTGGTTCGGACGCTTGTTGAGCGACAACGGAATGATCCTGCATTTCGCCACCCCTTCCTACACCTCCGGAACGAAAGGCGTACAACGTGGGCATGCGGTGATGGAGCCTCGTAACGACGAGGAGTTCCAGCAAATCAAAGGAAAATTGAACGGGGCTTGGGTCCTTATCTCGGGGAAGAACGCGGGTTGGCCTATCGACCGTTCCGCCTCGGGAGATTCCATCCGTGCGGAGATCAAGAAAGAGAACAACGAGATCATGAAGAAAAACAATGACCTCAGACGACGCAACTGGGAAAACGGGGAGAAAAACGAGATGTCACCTTATAAAGAATTTCCCGGCTTATATTATAAGGAGATGTGCGAGGCCGGAGTTTTAGGCTTTATCCAATCCTCAGCCGTACCTATCCGCACGCTATACGACCGGAAAATGATGAACGACCCGAAGACGAACTTCGATAACCTGCCGGAACTTCCGGATATCAAGTTGGACGAGCATCAATTCGCCATCATCGAACAAATGGTGAAGGAGAGACGTACGTTCGAGTTGGAATTCGATATCCGCAATCATTTCAAATTAGGCCCGGTTAAATACCATAATGTCGTAGCGTCTATCAAGGGCAGCAAATACCCGGACGAATATGTAATTATCAGCGGTCACCTAGACGCATTCGACGTGGCTACCGGAGGTATCGACTGTGGTACGGGAATCGGCCCGATGATGGAAGCCGCCCGCATGATCGCCCAATCCGGAGCCAAGCCTAAGCGCACGATCTTATTTGTCGGATTCGCCGGTGAGGAGTTTGGCTTATTAGGAGCGCAAGCTTGGGTGAAAGCGCATAAGGATAAATTGCCGAAAATAGCTAATCTGTTCAATCGCGACGGTGGCCCGGAACCTCCGGTCGGCATCTCCGTACCTCAAGCCATGTATGATGACTTCGTGAAGATCAGCGAACCTATCCAGAAAATCCGTCCGGACTATCCTTTCGAGGTAAAAGTACGTGAGCCCCGTAAACGCCCGACCCGCATGGGTGGAACAGACGCGTCTGTTTTCGCTGTCGAAGGTGTCCCTACATTAGGCTTCACCACCGAGGATCTCAAAGGATACGATTTTGATTACGGCGAGATCTGGCATACAGAACGGGATTTATACACAAAGAACATCCCCGAATACCAAGAGCACACGGCTACGGTTACCGCTATCATAGCCCTAGGTGTAGCGAATCTGGATAAACAATTATCAAGGGAGGGTTTATATACTAAGGAATAATAGAAATAGCCTCCTTTCCAATGTGAATCTGGAAAGGAGGCTATTTTTTATGCATTGAGTTATAACTTTCGGTGGGCAATCCACTACCAAAGGCTTTAGCTATATTTCATTCTTCAATGCTGAAGCACACTTTTATCAATCAAAAATATATACGGCCTAAAACGACGGCTTCCTATTCAATAACCCAATCCCCGATCGTCCGCTTCTCCAGATCGAAGTTGATTCCGACCTTCACCACGGGCAGGTCGCAGAGGGCGAAGCGCTCCGGATAGTCCTTCAGGTCGATCTGATCCATCGCCGCATCAGCGGAGGAGCCGATCTTCAGCTCTATCACATACAATGTAGTAGGCGTGCGAAGTACCATATCTACACGGCCTTGCGGCGTACGAACCTCCACGTCTACATAATTGCCTATCAACACGAAGATCAAGTAAAGCATCTGCTGGTAATGACCCTCGTAGTGGGTATTATCACAATAGGGGATCGTGGAGAGCACCGTACGCATCAGGCGCAAGGCTCCGTCCATGTCGCCGTTGTAGATCTTCTCTGCCATTTCAGCGATCAAGGTGTTCAGCTCCGCCGGACGTTGTACGTAGTTGGGCAGCAGGCTGCGCATCAAGCCGATCCGAACCTCCCTGTTCGGGATGTCCAACTGATACAGGTCGGAAAAGCGGGAATACCCCTTGATCGTGACATAGCCGCTTTGGTAAAGCAACGGCGTGATGCTCGTCATTCGCTCCGTCGGAGCGTCAAAATCGGCCGCTACACAGCGTCTGTTTCCTATCTCTTGCGGGATCACGTGATATTTGCGAAGCATCTCGATCAGGTAGGTCGGAGTGCCGCTACCGAACCAGTAGGAATTCAGATTGCCGTTCACCAAAGCGTTCAATAAACTGAATGGATTATATATATCGGGCGACGGCCAGGTGAAATGATAACCGTCGTAATTGTCCTTCAACAACCCAGAGGCCTCTTCCGAGGATACCGCCAGCCGATTCGCGAGATGTTCGATCCCGTCTCCCATCTGCTCCCGGATCTCCTCCTCCGTAATGCCACAAAGAGCGGCATACTCGGGGAGCATACTGATATTGTTTATATTGTTAAGCTCGCTGAAAATGCTTAGTTGAGAAAACTTCGTGATACCTGTCAGGAACACGAAACGCA
>JAQVCX010000117.1 GCA_028689545.1 Parabacteroides sp. | reverse complement strand
AGGAGCCAGTAGTAATTGCCGGAGGTTCTCGGCGAATACCCGGATCGCCTCCTCATCGGCTTTCGCCTTGCTCTGGTTGGAGAACTCCGTCTCGATGGAAGGTTTCAACAGGCGCTTGAAAGAGTCGTCGACGGCGGTAGCCACTTGCTCGGAAACCTCTCCGTGGCCTTTCACGAAACGCTGTCTCAAGCGATCCAGGCAAGATTCCGCGTCGGGTGAGATACTTACCCGGAGGATTCCTTCCGCCTCTCCCCGCCGGAGAGCCAATAAGCGATGGGAGCTAGCCCGGTTCAAAGGCTCGCTGGAATCAAAATAATCCTGGTACTTGGCACCTTCCTCTTCTTTGCCCTTGATCACTTTCGATGTGATCATGGCGGTATGAGCGAAAGAGTTGCGCACGGTGTTACGTGCCGATTCGTTCTCGTTGACCCATTCGGCGATAATATCCCGTGTCCCTTGCAAGGCTTCTTCGGCGTTTTTCACTTCTCCCTTGATAAAACTCTTGATGCGTGCGGATAGGTTCTTCTCGTTTTGCATCATGACGATCTGAGCCAAGGGTTCCAGCCCTTTCCGGCGTGCGATCTCCGCCTTGGTGACCCGTTTCGGTTTGTAAGGGAGATATAAGTCCTCTATCTCGGTGCTGTCCCAAGAATCCTCGACGCGTTTCCGGAGCTCGGGGGTAAGTTTCCCTTGCTCTTCTATCGTGGCGAGGATCGTTTCCTTTCGCTTGCTCAGTTCCGTCAGTTTGTCCAGTTGATCCTTGATGGCACCGATTTGCACCTCGTCCAGTCCTCCTGTCATCTCTTTCCGGTAACGACTTATAAAAGGTATGGTAGCACCTTCGTTCAAGAGCCCGATGGTTCGTCCCACTTGTCCTTCCGGAATTTGCAGGGAACGGGCTATAAGTGTATGCAATATGTTTGTCATATCTGGT
This sequence comes from Parabacteroides sp., assembly GCA_028689545.1. Taxonomy (GTDB): domain Bacteria; phylum Bacteroidota; class Bacteroidia; order Bacteroidales; family Tannerellaceae; genus Parabacteroides. Next base: position 8,917 of record JAQVCX010000117.1, on the reverse strand, counting down.
TTTCTTTGAATTGAAGTGCAAATATACGCTTTTACTTATATTTTTGGTCGGGATGCTCACTTCTTGGGCTTATTATTTGTATCTCTCATTAATTTTCTGGAAATTTACGGCTGGAATATTCAATCCTTTGATTAAAAAAATCAACATGGAAGTTAATACTACAGAGAACAAAACTTTGGAACAGGACTATAGGGATTTAGCAGGTTTGCTATCTAATATCGTGGATTCGTTACCTATATACTTTTTCGTGAAAGATACGGGCGATGATTTCAGGTATGTGTATTCCAGTCCTTTGATGAATCAACTTTACGGACGATATCATAATGATGTGGTCGGGAAGACTGATTTTGATCTATTCCTTGATCCGGTCGTCGCCCAATCTTTCAGGGATATGGACGAGGAGGTCGTGAAAACGGGGAAGATACAGCGTTTCGTGGAGCAAATGATCGATCCGAAAGGCATCTTGCGTACTATGGATACGATGAAACAGCTGGTGCCCCGTGAGGATAAGCCTCCTTATTTAGTCGGGATTTCATGGGATATTACAAAGCAAAGGCAGGTAGAGGAGGAGCTACATAGCTATAATAAACGCTTGGCGCTCGCTTGTCAAGCGGGTAAGATCTACCCGTGGGTTTGGGATCTGGTAAACGGTACGGCGGAGCTTTCCTTGGAAGAGAACGGGCAGATCAAGCATGTACGGATTACCTACCTCGGCTTTCTGGAGAATATCCATCCGGATTATCGGAAGGTGTACGAGAATATTACTGCCGCTTTTATGCGGGGCGAGATCGATTCCATGCGATTCAGCTTCCCTTGTCGTTATTTCTCGGACGAGTATGTATGGCTGGAGAAGATCGGCGAGGTCTACGAGGCCGATCCGGATGGCAAGCCTATCCGTGCGATAGGGGTCCTTCGGGATATGACCGTCGATAAACGGCATGAGGCGGATATGCAAGCCAAGCGTTTGGCGGAAGAGAGCGACCGGTTGAAGTCCGCTTTTATCGCCAACATGAGCCATGAGATACGTACCCCTTTAAATGCCATCGTCGGGTTCTCTACCTTATTGGCGGAGAGTGAGGATGAGGAGGAGAAAAAGGAGTATCTGAAGATCATTGAGAACAGCAATGAGTTTCTGTTGCAATTGATCGGGGATATCTTGGATATTTCGAAGATCGAGTCCGGGAAGATGGAGTTTATCTATACGACCTTGCGTTTAAGTGAGATGTTTATTACGCAGCAACAAGCTTTCGCCTTGAGAGTGGTTCCGGGTGTAAAGGTGATCTTCGAGTCGGATGGTATGGACTATTGTATTGTATCGGAGAAGACCCGCTTGACGCAAGTCTTGACCAATTTCCTTTCCAACGCCGTGAAGTTCACAAGCTCGGGTTCCATACGGTTTGGCTATCGTTTGACCGACGACGGTATCTATGTCTACGTAACGGATACGGGTATGGGAATCAAAAAGGAGTCTCAAGCGACCATATTCAACCGTTTCGTGAAATTGAACAGTTTTAAGCAAGGGACAGGACTAGGGCTTTCTATCTGCAAGACGATTATCGAGAAGCTGAAAGGTCAGATAGGGGTCGAGTCGGAGGAAGGAAAGGGCTCTACCTTCTGGTTTACGATACCTTGCCAGCCGATGAAAGTAAAAGAAGGCATTCAAGTTTGGTCGGGAATTATAGATAAATCACCTCATTCGCCAACAACCTGATTTCCTCCGGATTGTGTGACGTAAAAAGGATGATCCGTTCTTCTTCTGTTTGCTTTTCTCGTATTCGTTCTATGATATGATGGCTTAGGGCTTCGTCCAAGCCTTTGAACGGCTCGTCCATCAAAAGGAGGGGGGAAGGGTAGGCCAATGCCCTCGCTATGGCGATACGTTGTTGCTGTCCGTAACTCAGTTCTTTGGGGTATCGGTTCCCGAAGGGCTCCATCTCCATTTCCTGTAAATGCTTTCGGGCGATTCGCCGGGCTTTCTCCTCCGTGAGAAAAGAGGAGAGGGGGAGCATGATGTTTTCTTCCGCGGTGAGATGGGGCAGGAGTTGGGGTTGCTGGAATACGGTGGCGATTCCAAAGCATACCGTGGGATGTATCTCGCCTTCCGTAGGTAATAAGATGCCTCCGATCAAGTTTAATAACGTTGTTTTTCCTTTGCCCGAGGGCGCGCTGATTCCATAGATCATTCCTTTCCGGAAGGAATGGGAGAAGCGCTGTATTCCGTATTGGTAACTGATAGCTCTCGTCTCTAAAACCGATAACGTAGGGCTTGGAAGGGGCGTATCCTCACCCGCGAAGGATATCTTAGGGGTGATATCCGCTACCTTGCTAATTCCTTTGTCAAAAAAGAAACTGATGAATACCGCCACGATGGTCCAAGCGAGCAGCTCGGGGACAGCGATAAAGTTTTGCGCCCTTTTCATCTCACTCCCGATTCCGAACGCGCATTGAGACAGGACTTCTCCCATAATGATCGCACGCCAGCCAAATCCGGTGGCGGAGGCAAGCCCGCTATATAAGAAGGGCTTTAGCTGCGGATAGATGATCTGGAATAAGATATTGGAACGCTTGATATGGAACTGACGTGCCATCGTAGATAAACCCGGACGCAGGTCGAGGATTCCCCTTGTCAGATTCTCTGTCAGTAGCGGGAACATGGTGAGGAAGGCGATCATCAAAGGGATACTTTCCGGATTTAGGAATATAAGCGCTAAAAGTATGAAGGATATGACCGGGATCGAGCGCATGATGGCAAGCAGAGGCCTGAATAATTCATACACCCACTCAAAGCGGGCGAATAACCCGGCCATTCCTATCGCACAGACGAATGAGATCGACATGCCTAAGATTCCCCTGAGTATAGTCGCTCCGACCGACTGATAGAAACTACCGGAGACGAACAGCTCACAAAGGGTCCGTACCAGTCGTGGGAGCGAAGGGATCAGCTCCGGTTGGTTGGCTATAGCGGCGAATGCCTGCCATCCTGCCAAGAGGATAACGGTAGCGACTATCGTAGTGATCGTCTTTCGCAATCTCATTTTTCTTCGGGGATAAATCCGGTATCGGGAAGCTTCCCGCCGATGGCCTTGGGTTCATACTGCTCGATGAGACGAAGGAAATCCATAACGGCATCTTTCGCTTCTGTAGCCGACAAATAATGGATCTTGCATCGCTCGATACTCTCTGGGGTTAAGGTCCCTTGGGCGAAGATTCTATGCTTTTCCAAAGAATGGATGGTCTCTTTCGGATATCGTACGGCTTTTTGGCAGGAGGCTCGTAAGGCATCCTCGATGGCGGTACGATATTTCTCCATCGCGGGGGTGTACACGACCGCTGTTTGGGCGAATCCGATGGTATCGTTGTCTGTAAAATGATTCAAGTTCGCGGTGATTCGTAAGCTGCTGTCTCGCCGTAAAGCGATGCTTAGAAACGGTTCCCCGAGTACGGCACGATTTACTTTTCCGGCTAAGATACCTTGGGTGATTTCCCCGGCGGTATTGAAAGCGTAATTCAAGGGATAATCGAATCCTTGGCGGCTGAGGTAGTATCGGGTGAGGATATCGGGAGTCGTACCATTACCGAATACATACAATGCCGGTTCTTTCAAGGGAGTTTTCTCCACGAGGTAAAGGGTTCCCCAGATCGGGCACCCCGCTAGTTTGATCTTGATCCCTTTGTTGTATAAGTTTGCCGCGTTGATCATGGGGAGTACGGCTATATCGGTCTCCTGCTTGATCAGGGAGGCTTGCGCCAGATCGGGCGAGTCTACCACTTTCACTTGTACTTTCTTGTTATCTATAACCGGGGGATTCTCTAGCCAATCGGCGAATGCGATAACGGATGGACCGCGAAGTACCGAAACCTTGATTACGGTATCTTCCGTTTGTGCATGCCGGCAACCGGAGCAACAAAGTATGAATAGTAGAAAAATGTATTTAATCATATCTAGACCTCTATAAAACAATTAAGGATTGCCTCCCGGCAACCCCTAACCAACTTTGTTAACCTTAAATCTAATACTATTATGAAAAAACCACAGTGCAAATATACTGTATTCTATATATCTGTCAATAGAATAAGTGCTAATTAGTGTTTTAGGATTCCTAAGAAAAGCTAAATACCTTTCCTCTGAGTCGCTAGGCTAACTACGACAATCGTTATCGCCGATAATGGCAAGGCGAATAAGATCGGATCTATCGCGTACCACGGATATACATTGATCAAGACCTCTTGTCCGAATAATGTCTCGCATAGCCCCACCGGGGCCGCTTCCGCCTTATGCAGGAACAACATGGCGAATAAGCTGGCCAAGCCTCCTACCCATAAGCTGGCCAAGGCTCCTTGCCGGGTAGCCCCTTTCCAATAGAGCGAGCAGAAATAGGCAGGCAGGAATGTAGCCGCGCAAATACCCATGAATAGGGCGGTGCCTCGTGCGATAATATTGGCGCTTAGTGTATAGCAGATAATGTAACTAACCAAGATAGAGCATAGCACGCCGATGCGTACGCCTAGCGTGGAATTCGGGTTCTTGCTACGTCCCAGCTTGGGAAACGCGTCTGCCCCGAAAGCCGCTCCCATGGTGTGGAACTGCGCGCTAAGGGTAGACATGCTGGCGGAGAGGATACAAAGCATGAAAACCGCCCCGAACCACTCCGGCATCGCTTTATTGATAAATAGGGGGATGATCTTATCCATGTCTTTCACCGCCTCGGAGGCGACCACGCCTTCTGTCTTAAGGAAGAATAAATTGGACAAGGCTCCCACGTGATAAATCGCCCCTACCGTGACGATCAAGAATACGCAGCCGATCAATATGCCCCGGTTGAGTTGCTTGGTGCTTTCCACCATCATGAAGCGTACGACTAGCTGCGGCTGCGCTAAGCAACCGATTCCTACGCCAAGGATCAATGAGCTAACCAGCGTATACCATTGCGGAGAGCCCGTGATGGGCATAGCCGTCCATCCTTGATGTCCCAAGGCCTTAAAGCGCTCGGGTACCATGGGGGCGATATCCGTCAGTTTCTGGTTTGCCTCGATAAAGCCCATGTCCATGATATGGTAAAACCAAAATAGCAGGAATAGCATACAAGCGAACATGATAACCGCTTGCAACGCATCCGTATAAAGTACGCCCTTGATACCGCCCGTAATCACGTAGGCCGCTACGATCAAGGTGAAGATCAACAAGGCCAGATGAAGGTCGATGTGAAACATCTGTTCGATGAAGACGGCTCCTCCCTTCATTACCACGGCGGCGTAGAGGGGCATGCCGATGAAAATGATCGAGGCGATGAGGATCTGTATGGACCGGGATTTATAATGCGATCCCAATAATTGCGGAAACGTCCGTGCGTTATGTTCCTCGCCTAGCTTCCGGGTCCTTCGCCCGAAAAAGATAAAGGCTACCACTACGCCCATGAACATGTTCAACAGGCAAAGCCATTGAATCCCCATGCCGAACGTAGCGGCTACACCACCGAAACCCACGATGGCCGATGCCGAGATAAAGGTGGCCCCGTAAGACAGGGCCATGATAATGGGGTTTACTTTCCGTCCGCCTAATAGATAATCACTGGCGTTTTTCGTCTGCCTGTATCCGAGATACCCTAACCAAGCGATGACAAACATGTAGATGATGACAATAATGCCTAATGTTAGCGTACTCATTCTCGTGATTCTTTAGTAGGGTTTGTTTTTTCGTCGTCTTCTTTATTCCACGTGGTTATGCCGAACCAAATGGAAAACAGGAGGCAGGCGAACGCTAGAAGGTAAGCCAGCCAAATACCGGGGTCGCTGATTCCGAACATATATCCGTATCTGTTAAAGTTTGATTAGATCATTCTCACAGATATACTCAAGATTCTGACGACGGATTACTTCACGGGCGCTTTCCCGGTTGTTCGTACGCAAGATCAAGATCGCTTTCTCACGGATGGAGAAACAATACATATATTCTATGCTGATACCCGCTTTCGTGAAATAAGATAACGTGTTGGCGAAACTCCCGGCGCATGAGTTGGTTACGATCGCCAATACGTCGGTCAGGTTCGCGCTGACGTTGTTCTCTTTTAATATCTTGTATGCCTTCTGGGGATCGCTTACGATGATGCGAAGGATTCCATACTCCGACGTATCGGCTACGGTAGCCGCGATGATGCGGATATGCTCTTCCGCCAATAACGCTAATATCTCGCTTAATTTCCCGTACTTGTTTTCAAGGAAAATAGAAATTTGATTGACTGTCATAAGGTGTTATTTTAATCGTTTATTTAACAAAGCTTTCGATGATCTTTCACGCGTACGGCCTTGCCGTCGGTAGTTGGCAAAGATCCCTTGGCTACCAGCTTGATGCGTGGCGTTAGTAATAATTCGTCCTTCAACTGACGGGTGATACCTTTCGTCAAGCGTTGCAAGGCGGAATAATCATCGGTGAATAGGTCGCTCAACTCTACCTCGATCAACATCTCGTCGCTATTGCCGATCGTTTCGAGGGTGATCAGGTAATTGCTGCCTAATTCCTTGAATTGCATCAATATCTTTTCGATCTGGATAGGGAAGAGGTTCACGCCCTTCAAGATAATCATATCGTCGCTACGTCCTTTGAAACGGGCCAGTCGCTTATGGGTACGTCCGCAAGGGCAATCGCCCGGCAGGATGCAAGTAAGGTCGCGGGTACGATAGCGGAGTAAAGGCATCGCCTCCCGGTTGATGGTGGTTAATACCAATTCTCCGACCTCTCCCTCGGGCACCGCTTGCAAGGTAACCGGGTCTACGATCTCTACGATCACGTTGTCTTCCCAGATGTGCAGGCCGTTTTGCTCCGTGCATTCGAACGCCACGCCCGGTCCGTTCATCTCCGACATGCCAAAGCAGTTGTAAGCCTTGACACCCAGCAGCTGCTCGATGCGTTTACGCTGTTCTTCCGAGTGGGGTTCGGCACCGATGCATACGGTGTGTAGCTTGGTATCCTTTCTCGGGTCTATTCCCTCCTCATACATAACCTCGGCCAAACGGGTGGCGTAGCTCGGTATGATATGCAGGCAGGTCGTGCCGAAGTCGGTGATGAACTTAATCTGCCGCTTGGTGTTACCCGCCGCCGCGGGCACTGTCAGCGCACCTAGCTTCTCCGCCCCGTACTGGAAACCGAGGCCACCGGTAAACATACCGTAGCCGGATGTATTCTGGAATACGTCCGTATCTCTTAGCCCTACCATATACATGCAGCGAGCTACTTGGTTGGCCCATTGGTCCAGGTCCTTGGCGGAGTGTAAGACAACGGTGGGATTACCGGTCGTTCCGCTGGAGGAGTGGATGCGTACGCATTTCTGCAACGGGATGGCCGCCAATCCGAACGGATAGTTATTTCTAAGATCGTCTTTTGTTGTGAACGGAAGCTTTTGCAGGTCTTCCAAGGACTGAAAACTGTCTGGGGTAATTCCTTTCTCTTTGAATATTTTATTGTAAAAAGGAGAGTTGCCCGCTAATTCTATGGTTTGTTTCAGTCGTTCCAGTTGAAGTTTCGCCAGATCTTTACGATCCATGGTTTCTATTTCTTGCTGCCAATACATCATCGTTTTTTCAATTAAAGTGTGTTTAATTCATGAAATTAGATTGCAAATGTATGCTTTATTTTCGATAAAGCCATACATTTGCAAACTATTTATAACTTAGGTAATTCCCAAGGTGCCCGGTAATAGGCTTTCGATAGGGCGGTCGCCTCGTTATCGCCGATAAACAAATTGTTTTTGTCATCCCAACGGACCTCCCGTTGAACCCGGCAGGAGATATTCGCCAAGTGAGCCATCTTCGCTACACGGGCACCGATAGCGACATCGGCGTTCGGAAGCTTGCGGCTTTTAATGCAACTCAACATGTTTCCCACATGGTTATAAAGCCCCTTGCCTTCTCCTTTCTTGAAGGGAACGGCTTCCATGCGGGCCGTTTTGTCCGCTACGACTGGTATGACTTCCCAGCCGGCCCGGTCGAGTACCATTGTGCCATTCTCCCCAAAGAACGCCAATCCTTCCTTGCGGTTATAGAGTCCGTGATTGATTCCGCAGGCGTGATCCCAGATGATATTGAAATCCTTATAGGCATAAGTAGCCATTAAAGTATCGGGTGTCTCCATGGCATCGTCCGGATAGGCGAACTTGCCGCCGCCAGAGAATACACGGGTGGGAAGACCCGCGTTCATTCCCTCAAGGGCATAGTCCAATAAATGTACGCCCCAGTCCGACATCAAGCCTCCGGCATAGTCCCAGAAGAAACGAAAATTGTAATGAAATCGGTACGGATTAAACGGACGTTTAGGGGCCGGCCCCAGCCACATATCATAATCTACGCCGGCGGGAACGTCGCAATCCGGTTTGACCGGAAGTGTCGGCTTGCCATCTTGGTAAGCCCATACCTTGACCGTACGGATTCGTCCGATATGGCCGGCTTTCAAGAAATTAGCCGCCTCATCCCAATGCGGGTCGCTACGTTGCCATTGGCCTACTTGTACGATCCGATTATATTTACGGGCGGCTTTCTCCATCAGATTACATTCCTCGATCGTATTGGAGAGCGGTTTCTCTACATATACGTCTTTTCCCGCTTGGCAAACCCACACCGTCGGGAGGCAATGCCAATGGTCCGGCGTACCGATAATGACAACGTCTACGTCTTTATTATCGATCACCCGTCGCCAGTCCTTATATAGGTGAGGTACTTTTTTCCCTGTTTTCTTCTCAACGTCGGCGGCCCGTTTGTTCAACCATTCGTCATCGATGTCGCAAAGCGCCACGCATTCCGTCTCCGGATAATCAAGAAACGTATTCAAATCCCCGTATCCCATGCTGCGGCATCCTATGAGGGCTACTTTTACTTTGTTGCTAGGGGCGGTCTGTCCGTATAGGGAGGAATACGATTTGCCGATAAG
>JAQVCX010000116.1 GCA_028689545.1 Parabacteroides sp. | reverse complement strand
ATGCCTTCAAGCAGGCGAAGACGATTTATTTCCTGAGTAAGCGAATGCCGTGCTTGTTCTTGAGTGTAATTCTTTTCGTTCATTTGAATGATTCTTTTAGAGTCAACCATATTTACAAAAAGACACTGACCGATCAGCCGAACAAATCCAGCGTAAGCTGCTTCTTCTCGGCCTCCAGCTTGCGAAGATGACGCTTGCCCTGGGGGGTGACGATCTCCATCTTATCGAAACGGGTACGGACTACCGTGGTCACGGTATAGCTCACGTTGACCACCTCCCCTAGCTCCGACAGACGGCGGGCGATCTCCAAGACGCAATCGATGCACATACCACTCGTGAACGAGATCTTGTCGTCGAACATCTGTTTCTTGAAATCCTCGTCTTGCATATAGAAATCGATCGTTCCTCCGCCCTTATTGTAGATACCTTTCCAGCGATACTTACTGTCTTTCAGCACCGGCGAGATGATCTCTATAGTGGCCCGATTATCCTTCACCGTAGGCAGGTCGTCGCTACGCAGGATGAAATAATCGAACTGATCCCGTTTCACCTCCAGCAAGCCGGAACGACTGCGATCCTTCTCGTTCAACTCACGCAGCGAGATCTTCGTCACCTTCGGATATCCCTTCAACGCCTCGTAGAAATTGGACTTGCACTTGCAAAAACGAGGCGAGGTGTTCAACAGGTCGATCAAGTGGTGGGAAGGTGTCGCCCCCGGAGTCTTCAGCCGTAGCTCACGGCGTAGCTTAGACAGCTCACGCTGCATCTCCTCCTCGTCCTCGGGGCTACGATCCATCAGCGATTGTCCGCCCACCGACAAGGAGGGACGGGTCAATACCTGCATCACCAAGTTCAGCACGATGGAGATAGAGCGGCTACTCTCTCCCGCCACGCCCAGCTTCTCGCGGAAACCACCCTCCTTATCGTACGGCTCGTTGTAAACCGTCAGCTTCACGTCCAACAGATCGGCCAAGGAGCGTATCAGCGTAAGCACCTCCTTCTCACATCGGAGCTTCGTCATGGCATCCATATAATTGGATTTATTATTGAAGGAATAACGTAGCTCCAGCTTATTCGCGAATTTTATAGTAGCGTCACTCATTTGTTTCTAGTTTTTCAATTCTTCTTTCGGTTTACGATCAAAAAACGGGTTCTTCGACGAGGCGCTGACCGGTATCGCCATCACGCATTTGCAAGCACCCAACATCCCCAGTCGCTGGGCCGCCAAGCCGGCGCTGAACATGACACGGGTATCCACCCGCAAGTCCGCCGCCGTAGCGCAAGCCGAACCGATAGCGATGCCCAGATCGACGGAATTAATGGCGCACGGAACCAAGTCCGGCTTCTCCACGCAGGTATCGAAGCCGCAATGGGCGCAGTTCAAACCTTGCACTTTCTGGGAGGTACCGATAATCACCACGGTGTCGGCACTCTTTATATTCTCGGCATCACGAAGCACGAACTTGAATCCGGTCTCGGCGGCGATCTTCATCATCTCGTCGGAGAGGCGCGATATATCCCCATCCGTCACCATCGCTATCTCTATGATATCAATCCCCTTGCCTTTAGGAGCCGTGCGGGCGGCTGTCATCATGCGGCGGGCAGCCTGTAACACAAGCTCATGCCTAATTTCTCTTTCGTTCTGTATCATATCCTTCTAAATTCAGTGAAACAAAATTAAGCAAAATATACGAAACCAAAGCAAACACATGAGGATAGAATTCATAATTCGTAAGTTATTATAAAATTCATTCCCCTATTCCATATATCAGGATCCAGTTGTAGAGACGGGGCGTGCCCCGTCTCAGCCCAGCAAAATAGTAACTTAAAGATACTATCAGTCGGTGCTGAGACGGGGCACGCCCCGTCTCTACAACTAGGTATAGGTTATACAAACTGGAGGTATATGGATGTGTGAACTGAGGAATTATCTATCAGATAATTCAAGATTGGTCATTCGGTTCGTGGCCTTAAAGGGATAAGCCGGGTATTCATAGATACTGAAACGAGGCTCGGTCTCTCCCTCGCAGTAATTCCAGATCGTACGGTACTCGCTCACCTCCTCGCCCATCTCCTTCAATTGCCTGAGGTAAGCGGCCACGGATTTATTCTCCACGATATAAACCTCACCCATCTGGTTGATAATCGGGCTATGCAGACGGCTCCCGTCATGATCGAACCGAAGGATCCGTTTCCCCTCGGAAGTCAGGCCAATGGTACGGAAAGTCATACTCTTACCAATAGCAGGCAGGTTCAACACGTTACGATCCGTCCCGGCGAACAACAGCCCGTTCTCCTTCAGGAAACGAACCAAGCGCTTGCCCAGAGGACGCTGGTTACGGATCATATCATACAACTCCGCCTGTTTCTCCTCCGGTACCCGTCCGAAAATCTTCTCCTCATCGGCCTCTTGCAGCGAACGGCTATTCGGGGTGTACACCGCATAATTCTCCCGGAATCCCTTCACGGAGAACGTATAATAGCAAACCACCCCAAGGGCGTTTAAGGTCTGTCGTAATTTCGCCGTATGCCCCTTACGGGAAGCCGCGACGGTATAAACCAACTGATTCGTGATCGTCCAGCCCGCCGCCAAGATCGCCTCGATGGCGTGTCTCGCCTCCGGTGTCACCTCCAGCGGAGACTGGAAATGCGTTTGTATATAGAACTGACTCACGCCGATAGCGGAGGCCTTCTCCTTGAACTCCCTCAATATAGCGACCAATTCGTCAGTCACACGCAGCGGAAGGTAAGCCAGCAACCGGGAGCCCAATCGTACCCGCTGCAACTCGGCGTATTTCTCGCCATCCGGACGGTCCTCGTTCGCCTTCCGTTTCCGCACCGCCATCTTATATACCGCCTCCAATATCTTACACAAGGTAGCGTTCTGGCTCATCAAGGCATCCCCGCCCGTTATCAGGATATCCCGCAACTGGGCATCTTCCTCGAAATAACGCATCAACCGACGCAACTTCCGGTCCCAACTCTCTTTAGGCTTCAGGGCCTCGAAGTCGAAATTCAACCGCTCGCTCTGGAAATCATACATACGCTGGCAAGAAGCGCACAATCCACCGCAGGCACGCCCCATCGAATCGGGGATCAAGATCGCCACCTCCGGATACCTCCGGTGTATATTATGCCCCTCCGGCAACAGCCAGCCCGCCGCGTTCGGCTCCTCGGCAACGAGCATGTCCTCCTTTTCCCACGCCTTAATGCTTCCATACGTATCTACCAGCTCATTCGAGTATAGGATGTACGATCGCACCGTAGCGTCGTCATACCCCTCCTGTTCTATATTTAATAAAGAAAGATAATAGGGTGTCACGAAAAAGGGCATCCCCTTCTTCTTCGCACGGGTCAATAAGCGCATCGTCTCGTCCGACAGCGAATATCCCAAAAAGAAGTTCAATTCCGTAGGGCTCTTGATCGCCATCGATAAATGGAAGCGAGCGGTATCCCACCATCCACGCACTAGGGCTTCCTTCTCCTCATAGGTGATACCCTCGGCGAACTGAAAACGCGACGAAGGGCTGTGGCGCCTCTCAATCTTCTTGATCAGGCAAGCGATGATACGCTCCTTGTTCCTCCCACGGATAGCGATCACCTCCGGATCAAGCCCGGTCGGCCAGCGGCTCATCTGCCTTTTCACCAATACCCGATCCGGTAGGATCTCAACCGGATGTTCCCATAAATCAAACTGATGGTATAGGTCGATCAATAAATCGGGAGAGATCTCATTTTCTAAATGATCGGTCAAGAACTGCCAAAGATAAGTGACCGTCCGCACCGGAAGACACTCCCCCGTAGACAACTCGTCCACGAAAGTATCGTCATGCTCAATCAAAAGAAGGATACGCCTCGCCACCGCCATTCCTACGTTTTCTTGGATACTTTCCTTTTCCGTGAGCCGGGATAAAATAAGAGAACGCAAAGCATCCTTAAAATACTTTGCGTTCTCGCTTTCTTCCGCTAAGGTCACCAACCAAGGGAAGCTCTGATTATATACTTTTTTCAGTTTAGAAATGTCGGATACAAGATGTTCTCTTTTTATCATAAGCATGTCATTTTTGTAAATTAAAACACATTCGCTAAGCGTCCTCTTGACGATTCTCTACAAAAATAACAAAAAAACACGACAAAATGTCGTTTATGCACCTCTAAAACATCTTAATAAATCCTTACCATACGACCCTTACCATACGACCGACGGACAATATTGCGATATCGTATTCTTCAAGAGCTTTAAATTGATCGGCTTCGTAATAAAGCCAGAGGCTCCCGCCTCTTTAGCGGCCTCCATATCAGAGTCGAACACATAAGCCGATTGCATGATCACGGGGATATCTTTCGATAGCTTACGGATTTCCTTCAAAGACTCAATACCTGTCATTTCGGGCATCTTTATATCCATCAAGATCAGCTCTATCTCATCATGCTCCTTAAAGAGATTCAAAGCTTCTAAACCAGTCTTTGCACGAATCAAATTACAATTCCTGTGTAAAATGGTCCTCAAAAGTAAATAATTGCTTTCTTCATCTTCCGCTATTAGCAACGTAGGCTTTTCTCTATCCAAATTATTTTCCACATCCATGATATTATAGTGTTTTTATTCTTTTAACATAAAGTCTGATAAACTCTGATGTAGCAAAGATAAAACAAATATTAGAAAGTCACATCTATACCGCCCATAAATATCGCCTTTGGCATCGGGAATCCCTCATTGATGGAATAACGGGTAGCCGTAAGGTTCTCTCCTTTGACAAATAGATTCAAGCCTTTATCACGTGTACCGAAACGATAAGCGGCCTTCGCGTTCAAAACCGTGTAATCCTCTTTCACCTTATCCGTCGTATTGATGTAGAGGTCGAAAATGGATTGTACGTTCACGTTGAAAGTGAAACGTCCCGGGGCATACATCACGCCGGCGAAAAACTTATGCGCCGGAGCCGCCAGCAGGGCCTTGCTCGTATACAAATAGCTATAGTTCATATCGAGGCTCAAATTCTCGAGAATCCGGTAGCGGGAATCGAACTCGATACCTTTATTCGTAAAAGTGCCCGTATTCACATTCTTAGGCCGCCCGTCTACACGTGCCATCTCGATCATGTCCTGCCCGTCGATAAAAAAGGCTGTCAGCTCCGTGAATAAGTTTCCATCCAAAAATGTCTGCCCGATGGATACCTCGTAGTTCATCATGCGCTCCGGTTTCAAATCAGGGTTCTGAGGCGGGAACATATACATCTCGCGTATATTCGGACTCCGGAAGCCTTTCGACAAAGAAGCCTTTATCACGTTCCCCTCGAACGGACGAACCGTGAAGCCGGCCTGCGGAATCCACTCGCCACCGAAGATGCTGTTATGCTCATAACGAACCCCAGCGTTCAAGCTTACCTTGTCAAATAAATCCTGCTGCATGATAACGTATCCGGCTACCTCGTTCACGGTCTTATTCACCAGCTCATTCTGGTTGCCACTGATACTATCCTGCCATGCGTGACCACCCCAGTTCTTATAATCGATACCAACCGTGAAACTATTCCCCTTCACCAAGCGGAAAGACTGGTAAAGCAAAAGGCCGGCGTTGTGATCATCCGAATAAAACAGATAGGGATTAGGGGCCTCGCCCAAGTTATACCCATCATCAATCTTATGGTGGCCCCAGTTGTAGAAAGCACGAAGGGCACCACTTGTCTTCCCGTAATTATTCTCTAAAGCGAAAGAGGTAGTACCTCGCAGGATATTCATTATATTATCGATCAACGGATTCGTTATCTCTCCCGGGTTCTGGTTCTTGAACTTAGCTAAGCTGATGTCTCCCGTCACCTTATAATGATCATCAATCTTATATCCTAACTTAGCGAAACCATTCGTGATATGAAATTTCGAATCCGGACGATGTCCATCCGTGCGGTCATGATTCAAGGAGATATAACTACTGAAGTTACCGATATTATACCCATTATTAATCATATATTTCTGGGTATTATACGAGCCGTACATAATACGGGCTTGCGTGCGCCGCCCCGGCTGGTTATGCTGACGGGTGATAATATTCACGACACCTCCCATAGCGTTCGAACCGTACAGCAAGGAACCCGGGCCACGGATCACCTCCACCCTTTCCACGTCCGAAGCCACATAGGTATCCGGAAGCGAATGGCCGAATATACCGGCCCATTGAGGTTGTCCGTCGAACAACATCAATACCTTATTACTCTGTCCGACACCCCGGATATTGACCGTCCCGGCCGACCCCTCGGAAACGCCGAAGCCCGTAATACCCTTTTCCGTGACAAACAGCCCTGGCACTCGCTCCGATAATACCGGAAGCAACGCTGACTCACTGCTAGCCTCGATCTCCTCCCGCTCGATGACCGAGATAGATAGCGGCACACTGTTCCGGTTCACATTGATCTTGTTGGCAGAAACCACCACCCCTTTCAAATTGATCAAACTGTCAATCCCAGCCGGATCTATCGCGAATGCCATGGAGCCTATCAATAGTCCGGAAACTAGTAAAAGTTCTTTTCTCATATACTACTTATATCTATAATATTTATCATTTTAAACGTCCTATAGTAACACGACCTGCGAAGAACGTGTTACCCAACCCGCAAAAAAAAGTCTTAATCCGCCCGGCTCATCACCAACTTACCATGCTTAATGCCTTTGATCGTTGTCAACTTATCCGACAATTCCGTCAAGCGGTGGGCCGTTCCCATCACCGTCACTATATGCAAGCAAAAATTCTGATTGATATAATACTGAGAAGAAGACAAGATCACGTCCTTGTAATTTTGTTGGATACCCGTGATCTTCAACGAGATCTCTTTCTTGACCTGGTCATACATGATCACGATCGTCCCAGCTACGATATGGTTACATTGCCATTTACGCTCGGCAACGTTCTTCTCTATCAGAAAACGAATCGCCTGCGAACGATTGGCGAAGCCATTCTCATTCACATATTGATCCAATGATTCCAACAGATTGTCTTCCAAAGAGACACCGAAACGTTTTAAAGACATAAAACCCTTTTTTTATAATTTTCGATGCCAAAGGTAGTATTTTTTCAATAATCCCGGTATTCTATCGGCAGGAAGAAGAAAAATTAGTCACTAATCACGAAAATTCGCTCCGGTATCCCACCATAAACGGGTACCTCCGGTATCCGGACCGCCCAGATACTCACATAAGGCAGCATACTGAGCCGGGTTGCCGGAGATAATGCCAACCGGAAAATTCAAGCGACGAATCATCGCTCGCGTATCGATCTTCCCATTGCTCTTATTCACCAAAACCGGGAACAAACGGGGATAGCCGGTACGCCTCTGCTCCGCCCAAGCCTCACAGCCCTCCGGATAACAAGCGATCCATTTTTGGGTAATAATCTTCTCCAGCTTGATCTCCTTGGAGGCCTCCTCTTCCCACCTTGGCGATACCCGGCAAAGCGCCTTGGCCGAATACTCGGGAGTAAACGTATCCACGAAATCGGCGGCTACATGATCACTTTGCAAATAAGTATTCACCTCTCCGACCCTCCATTGGTTGAACGATGAGCGTACACCTCGCACATAGCACGTCCCAGCATCCTCCCCGGACCATCCTCTCAAGGCCGCCTCCGCGCGCAAGAACCAAACTTCCGCAGGAGTCATTAATATAGCATCCGTTTTCTGGGTAATCATGCTTCTCGAATGCTCACTATAGCGAGAATGATTAAATCCCGTCCCCTGCCGGATCCCCCGGTACTCCCCGGAATATCCCTGTCCGGTAGCCGGGCCGAAATAACAGAATAACCGGGGGTCCTCATATCCCTTTAGGATTGATTCCATATTAGCGTTCATGAAAACCTCTCCCCAAGCCTTATTGATCTCACCCAGCGGATTCGAGTATCCGGTTCCGGCGGCAGACACCGCCACGACCTCATAGGCATCCTCCAACAAACCGGCAGGATGCGTCAACGACTTATGCGCCTCATCCCTTGCCTTATCAGGGTCGGCCATAGCGATACGAACCGCCAAGCGCAAACGTAATGAGTTGGCGAAACGCATCCATTCCCCGAACGTCCTGTAATTCTCCGGCATAATCATGTCGAAACGAGAAAAGGTTTCCTCCCCGTCATATTCAGACAGCAGGAGAAGAGCCTCCCCCAGATCCCGAAAAAAAGCATAATAAGCGTCTTTCTGGGAATCCGGCATTACCCCGGCATCCGACTCCCCGAACCTCGTGTACACGATCGGGCCATAATAATCCGAGATGCGATGCATGATCTCTACCTTCAGTATCTTAGCGATCGCATAGAAAGCCGGATATTTATCACGGGAATGATCTTCTATCTGCTTTATCTCCGTCATGATATATCCATACGTATTATCCCACATCGTACCATTCCAGCCGTCCTGCAAATTATAGACCGTATTTCCCAAGCCAGCGTTGAAGGGCTTAAAATCATGCATATAACCAGAAAACATATCCGCACTCAAGTTTTGCATCGTCTGGAAATGCCAGTTCTTACCACTCCCCCAATCATAATTAAAATAAATCCCCATCTGGACTACTTTCAGCCAGACACCGAACGTATTATAGTCATACGTTTTCTGCTCGTCGGTAAAGCCCGTATTATCGGTATTATACCGCTCGAAATTACCCGTGCAGGAAAAAAGGAGTAATACGACGGCCAACAAGCCTGCCATCTTATTCAAAAATCTCGTCTTCATACACTTAGAATGAAAGTTTCACATTAAAGCCGACACTTCTCGTAGTCGGTATCCCGAATATATCGATCCCTTGATTGCTATTGCTCGCCGAGAGCACGGCATCCGGATCAAACGGAGCCTGTTTATAGATAAAGAACAGATTCCGGGCGACAAAAGACAATTCCGCCTTTTTGACAAATTGTCTCCTTCCCAGCAACTTCTTCGGAAGGGTATATCCCAGAGAAAGTTCCCGCAGACGGACATTGGTGGCATCGTACATATAATATTCGGTCACGCCGCTTCGCCCTCCCACCTGCTCATAAAATCCTTTTATGTTATAAATATGATGCCCTTCCAAATCCACATACCCCGCCATACGTGCTTCTCCGGAAACCTTGCTCACCCCCGTTTGATCGAGCACTGCTTGAGTCTGTGCCAACACATCTCCCCCAAAATGCCCATCAATCAGAAAATAGAGTGAGAAATCCTTATACGTTAGACTATTACCCCAACCCAACAAGAACGCCGGATTGCAATTACCCACCTTTGCCGTATTCCCGTTACCAATTTCTTGAGGCAAGCCGTCCCGACCGTACACGATCGCACCATACTTGTCCCGCTCAAAAGCTTTCCCATAGATATCACCGAACGATCCACCTTCCACCAAACGCATCGTATAGCTTGAGGAGAACCCTTCGTCTCCTTGAACAAAGCTAGCCAAATCATCATGCAGTTTCTTTACCTCATTTTTATTCCGGGAAAAGTTGAGTGTCGTTTTCCACTTAAACTGATCCGTTAAGACGGGCACCACGCCAGCCGTCAATTCCACACCCATATTCTGTATATTTCCCGCATTCACAAAATAATACTTGTAAGCGGCTCCTGCGGAAGAAGGCAAAGAAAAGAGTTGATTTCTCGTATTGGTCTTATAGAACGTAAGATCCACATCCATACGGTAATCAAAGAATTTCCATTCAGTACCTATCTCAAATGAGCTGCTCATCTCCGGTTTCAAGGTACCGAACGGAGCCGTATCGTTCGGCTGGGGAATCCCGCCCGCGGCGATATGGCCTACTGTATTACTGACGAATAAGGGTATGTCATTGCCCACCTTGCTCCAAGAAGCCCGTACTTTTCCAAAAGATATAAAGGAAGGCATCGAGAAGGATTTTGGGATAATCCAAGAAAGGCCGATAGAAGGATAGAAAAAGCCTCTTGACTCACGTTCCGTAAACGCAAGG